>NZ_NFJG01000147.1:0-8809 GCF_002159755.1 Bacteroides sp. An269 | reverse complement strand
TCGCTTTTGTGATGAGGAAGATAGCGGGCTATCTGACGAAGAACAGGAGCGAAAAAGACCAAAAAATCGCCCAAAGCACACACGAAAACGTATACATCAAGACAAGAAACACTTTTTGGAGAAATTCAAAACAGCTTCTCAACTTTACCGTTTCAGTTGTCTTCGCGGGCTGTAGCAGTTGATTGGAATGGTTTATGAATATAACTTCGTTTTCAGGGGGGATATTGGCTGGATGCGGAATTCATAATATAAAGCGAAAGGCAAAATGAAAGTATCGTTGGAAACAGAAAATTGGGGTATGATTCCTTATCAGGAAGCATGGGAACGCCAGTCTCGTTTGTTTAATGAGGTGATTGCGGCGCGTGCCGGCCATGTATCTTATATTAACCGGTTGGTGTTTTGCGAGCACCCCCCTGTATATACGTTGGGAAAGCACGGGAAAGAGACGAATATGTTGTTGGGCAAAGAACAACTGAAGCGGATAGGTGCAGAGCTTTTTCATATCGACAGGGGAGGAGACATTACATTTCATGGACCCGGGCAGCTGGTGTGTTATCCCATCCTTTGTCTGGAAGATTTTCATTTGGGATTGAAAGAATATGTCTCGGTACTTGAAGAGGCAGTTATCGGTGTGTGCCGCTCCTATGGCATTGAGGGCGGAAGAGTGAAGGGAGCTACGGGAGTATGGCTGGACATCGGCACTTCTTCTGAGCGGAAAATATGTGCTATCGGAGTACGGAGCAGCCATTTTGTCACAATGCACGGATTGGCACTGAATGTGAATACCGATTTGCGTTATTTCGGTTACATCCATCCGTGTGGCTTCATCGATAAGGGAGTGACCTCGTTAGCCAAGGAAACCGGTATGGAAATTCCTATGGAAGAGGTATGCTTGAGGTTGGAAAAGGAACTCCGTGCGCACCTTGTTTCCTTTTAATAATGCATGTCCGCAATTAGCCAATCTGACTGAGTTGAAAACGCAGTAGTACTGCATTTGCCGATGAAGTATATATCCGTAGGCGTATGCAGTATATATTCAACCGCGTATGCAGTATATATTCAACTGCGTATGCAGTATATATTCATTTTTCAGGGGTATGTATTGGCTGTTTGCGGGCATTCATTTTTTTGTCTTTTACAGCATATCTGGAATAAGGTAAAGTGTGTCTTCGGGTACGCCTTGTTCAAGTAATGCTTCTTTGTCGTTTTTGAAGTTCTGGATAAATGCTTCATGGCTTATGCAGCTGTTTTCAGCTTTCCGGTAATGTTCCAAGGCTTCTGGAATTTTTCCAAGTGCCAGATAGGCGTGTCCGGTGTTCAGCCAGTCGGCCATTGGTACATTATCGGGTGTATCTGTCAGTTTGCGATAGAACCGGAGCGCATCTTCGTATTTACCGGTCATGAAGTAACACCAGCCTATGGCACGCTGTGCATTGGCAGGTGCATTGTCCAAGTATTCAACCTTGAAGAAGTATGCCAATGCTTCCTTGTAGCGGCGGAGAGTGGCAAGGCATTGTCCGATTTGGAGCAGAATATTCAAGTCATCGGGCTTCATTTCTTTCACTTTCTCGTAGTATTCCAATGCTTTTGAGTATTGTCGGGTACGTTTGTAGCATTGTGCCAGATGCTTCAAAGTCCAAAGATGGTCGGGCTTGAGCAGGTCGGCTTGAAGGTATGCCCGGATGGCTTCCTCATAGTTTTTCATTTTCTGGTAGGTGTAGCCGAGCTTCTGCATGATTTCGGCGTTGGGCTTTTCTTCCTGGCTCAGCCGGAGATAAAGCTGTGATGCTTCTTCCATATAATCTTTGGCAAACAAGTGGTCGGCGATATGCTTGATGGCTTCGGTGTGGTGCAATAGCGGACCGAGTGCTTGGCAGTTCCACAGGTCAAGTTTGCTTTTGAATATGTCGTCCACTTCGTTGCGGTACATCCATAGCTTGAAAAAGCGGTAAAGGTCGTGGATGTATTGCCGGCTGACGATTTCGGGTTTTTGAAAGTCTTTTGATGTTTCAGAAAGTGCTTGTATCTGTTCCGCTTGCATTTCGGTTTGTGCATTGAACTGCGAAGTCATGTACTGACGTTGTTGTTCGGGCAGGTTAAAAAGCGTGAGGCAGAATGAGTATTTGTCTGAATTACAGAAGACTGGTGAGTCCATTATCAGTCCCATCATTGAGCGTTGTCCTTCTTTTTCGTCTTTGAAGAGTGGAGCTATTTCGGGGGTTTGTTTATCAAATGGGTAGAACCAATGTGCTGCTTCCCGGAAGAAAGGATAACTTTTCAGTTGTGAGAATGTGCTCATGTAGGTGTCCGCTCCTTCCATTTGCAGTTCGCCTAGTTCACGGATGGTATTTTCCACCTGTGCCATTCCTTTGCTCCATTCCGGATTTTTGTCTTCCAGTTCTTCCAGGTCTAAAATTTTCAGGTCGGTTTTGGCTATGTTGGCAGAACGCATCATTTGCGGGATGATTTCTTCACGCATTTTTTTGCTTATCTTTTCTGTTTCGCGTGAAAGAAGGAGTAGAATTTGTATGGTGAGCAGTTCTTTAGCTGCTTTCGGTTTTTCGGTGAGCAGTGAAAGGGCAGCCAGCAGTTCGGGATAGAGGTTGAGGCGTGCCTCTTGGTAGTATGCTACCAGGGCGATACCTACCAGTGCCCGTTGGGTGACTAGCGTGTCGGTGCCTGATTGATAGGCATTGATAAGGAATTGGTACTTGCGGCTGTCGAATATGTGTAGCAGGCTGAGGGTGGTTGCACTGAGCATCACGGCAATATCGTTGGCTGGTATCAGCAATGACGAGAGAAAGGCTTCGGCTTGGTTCTGTTCGTTTTCCGACCATTGTGCCGAAGTCCATATTTTGTAAAATAATTCATCTACCGTCTGTTCATGTCTGATAAAAGGATTTTCTTTTTTGTCTGTCTGCAACGGTTCGGTCACTGGCAGTTGTGACAATGCCATGTCTTCGCTTAACATTTCCAAGGTCATTTGCAATTCTTGCAACGAATGTGCAGGGTGTTGCATTTGCCGGCGGTAGGTGTCGGCAAAATATCCAGTTCCGCGTTTTCCGGTTTTGATGAAGTTTGCCTTGTCGGCCAGTTCATATGCTCTTCTCCACAAGTGGCAGTACATTTTCCCACGTTCGGGGTCGTTTACTCCTTGGGCTGCGTATTGCAGCATATAATTGTATGTAGTTGACAGGCTTTCGATGTCTGCATTCAATTGCCAGTCTTCCAGTTCTACGGCAAAAGCTTGCAGCTGGACGAGTGCTTCTTTCAGCCGCCGTTGGTCTAACAGTTCGATGATGTGTTCGTGCATAAAGTTTTTTATCTGGTTTGACAAGTGCAAATGTAGCAATAATTTTGTAATTTTGCGCCATCTATAGGAATTACAATGGAAATAGCTGGACTTCAACAAATTTATGCCAAACATCCGAATGTGGGGGCTTTGGTGAAACTTTTGCAGAATCAAGATATACGTACTGTTTTTATGGAAGGCACTCATGCTTCGTGTGCTTCTTTTTTTGCATCGGCTTTCATTAAGCAGTATTCCCGGGTGAATCTTTTTATCTTGAATGATTTGGAAGAAGCAGGATATTTTTATCACGATATGGTACAGGTCGATGGTGATGAAGAGATTTTGTTTTTCCCTTCTTCGTTTCGGCGGGCCATTAAGTATGGTCAGCGTGATGCAGCCAATGAGATATTGCGTACGGAAGTATTGGCACGGTTGAAACAGGAGAAACCTGTTACGGTGGTGACTTATCCCGATGCGTTGGCAGAAAAAGTGGTATCCCAAAAGTCGCTGGATGAACGGATGTTGTGTCTTCGTATCGGACAGCACATCGATACGGAAGTGATAACCGGAGAATTGGTAAAATACGGTTTTCATCGTGTTGACTATGTGTATGAGCCAGGACAGTTTGCAATGCGGGGAAGTATTCTCGATGTATATTCGTTCGCATCAGAATATCCGTATCGTATTGATTTCTTTGGTGATGAGATAGACAGTATTCGTACGTTTGAGGTGGATTCGCAACTTTCGAAAGAGAAGAAAGATGCGGTAAGTATTGTTCCCGAATTGTCGGAAGCTTCTGACGGGGATGTGTGTCTGCTGGAATTTGTTCCTGAGACATGTGTGCTGTGGGTCAAAGACTTGATGTGGGTGCGTGAGCGTATCCAGACGGTACACGATGAGGTTTTTTCTCCTCAGGCAGTGCAGGCATACGAAGGGGAGGAAACCGACTGGGTAAATTTGCGGAAAAAATTAATTTCCGGGCCTGATTTTCTGCAAAAGGCATTGTCTTTCCGGCGGATAGATTTTGGGCATAAAGCGGCAGGCACTCCTCAGGCAACGTTGGCATTCCAAACTTCCATTCAGCCGATTTTCCATAAGAATTTCGATTTGGTGGCGAGCACCCTGACCGATTACCGGCAGCGGGGATATCAGTTGTATATCTGTTCGGACAGTGTGAAGCAGACCGACCGCTTGCGTGACATTTTTCAAGAACGTGGCGATAAGATATCATTTGTGCCGGTAGACCGCACTTTGCACGAAGGTTTCATCGACCATACACTGAAGTGTTGCATTTTTACCGACCATCAGATATTCGACCGTTTTCATAAATACAATTTACGCAGCGACAAGGCACGTAGCGGAAAGGTAGCGCTTTCGCTGAAAGAACTGAGCCAGTTTGAACCGGGAGACTATGTGGTGCATATCGACCACGGTATCGGAAAGTTTGCCGGACTGGTGCGTATCCCCAATGGGAACACTACGCAGGAAGTTATCAAGTTGGTATATCAAAATGACGATGTAGTCTTCGTTTCCATCCATTCGTTGCATAAGATTTCGAAGTACAAAGGGAAAGAAGGCGAGCAGCCTCGCATCAGCAAGCTGGGTACCGGGGCGTGGGAGAAGATGAAGGAACGTACCAAAACGAAAATCAAGGACATCGCCCGCGACCTTATCAAGCTCTATTCGCGCCGCAAGCAGGAAAAGGGCTTCAAGTACAGCCCCGATAGTTTTCTGCAACACGAACTGGAAGCAAGTTTCCTTTACGAAGATACGCCCGACCAGCTGAAAGCTACACAAGAGGTAAAAGCAGATATGGAAAGCGACCGTCCGATGGACCGTCTGGTGTGTGGCGATGTAGGATTCGGCAAGACCGAAGTGGCTGTGCGTGCAGCCTTCAAGGCGGTGACCGACAACAAGCAAGTAGCAGTGCTGGTACCTACTACCGTGCTGGCGTTCCAGCATTTCCAGACGTTCAGCAAGCGGTTGGAAGGAATGCCGTGCAAGGTAGACTACCTGAGCCGTGCCCGTACGGCAAAAGACACCAGCCGTATCTTGAAGGAACTGGCGGACGGAAAGATAGACATCCTGATAGGCACGCACAAGATTATCGGCAAGAGTGTGAAGTTCAAAGACCTTGGGTTACTGATTATCGATGAGGAACAGAAATTCGGCGTGAGCGTGAAGGAAAAACTGCGTCAGCTGAAGGTGAACGTCGATACGCTGACAATGACCGCTACGCCTATTCCGCGTACCTTGCAATTTTCGTTGATGGGAGCACGCGACCTGTCGGTTATCCAGACCCCGCCGCCCAACCGTTATCCCATACAGACCGAGGTGCACACGTTCAATGAAGAAATCATTGCCGATGCTATCAACTTTGAAATGAGCCGTAACGGGCAAGTGTTTTTCGTAAACAACCGCATCCAGAATCTGTCCGAACTGAAAGCGATGATAGAACGTAACATTCCCGATTGCCGTGTGTGCGTGGGGCACGGACAAATGAAACCCGAAGAACTGGAGAAAATCATCTTCGACTTTGTGAATTATGATTATGATGTGTTGCTTGCCACCACCATCATCGAGAGCGGTATCGATATTCCCAACGCCAATACCATCATCATTAACCAGGCGCAGAATTTCGGATTGAGCGACCTGCACCAGATGCGCGGACGGGTAGGGCGGAGCAACAAGAAAGCTTTCTGTTATCTGCTGGCTCCCCCCTTGTCTGCTCTGACCCCCGAAGCCAAACGCCGTTTGCAAGCTATCGAGAACTTCAGCGACTTAGGAAGCGGCATTCACATTGCCATGCAGGACCTTGATATCCGTGGTGCCGGGAATATGCTGGGCGCCGAACAGAGCGGATTCATTGCCGACTTAGGATACGAAACGTATCAGAAGATTCTATCCGAAGCCGTGACCGAATTGAAGAACGATGAGTTTGCCGACCTCTATGCCGATGAAATCAAGGCGGGCGAAGAGAAGCTGAGCGGAGAAGGCTTCGTGGATGAATGTACGGTAGAGAGCGACCTCGAATTGCTTTTCCCCAACGAGTACATTCCCAGCAGCAGCGAGCGTATGCTGCTTTACCGCGAATTGGATAAACTGGAATTGGACAAGGATGTCGAAGCCTTCAAGGCAAGGCTAGTAGACCGTTTCGGCAAGATTCCGCCCGAAGGAGAAGAACTGATACGTATCGTGCCCTTGCGCCGGATGGCGAAACGGATGGGCATCGAAAAGGTTATCCTCAAGTTAGGGCGGATGACGCTGTATTTTGTCAGCAACCTGGAGAGCCCTTATTATCAAAGCGAGGCGTTCGGGAAAATAATCAACTATATGTCACAGAACCCGCGTATATGTAACCTGCGCGAGCAAAACGGTAAGCGAAGCATGGTCATCAAAGACGTAAAAGACGTGCAGACCGCCGTACGCATTATGCAAGAGATCGTAAGTATGCCGGCGCAATAAGCGTGACAAACATATTTCAGTCCTGTTTCATTTCAAAGGCTGACGTTATCTTTTAACGTATCAACGGGTGTAAGTGTAGGGAAGAATCTCTACATTTACATCCGTTTTTTTATTTATAAGATAGTATGAAAAGATTGTTATCGTTTGTTCCCTTGTTTTGTGTTGCCTTGTCAGTGTCAGCACAGACCGCAAAGGATGAAATCCGCCAAAACCCGGCTTTGGCAGCCGGTAAGTATTATGCCTATCAGGCTCCGTCCGTAGAACTTACTCCGGCTCCTGAAGGCTATGAACCCTTTTACATCTCGATGTTCGCCCGTCACGGTTCACGTTATCTTACCAAGCAGAAAAAATACGATAAGCCCTTGGCTGTCTTGCGTGATGCCGAAAAGCAACATATCCTTACTGCCGATGGGAAACGGGCACTCAAGATAGTGGAAAGTCTGGCGCAGGAAGCCGAAGGACGCTATGGAGAACTCACTCCGAAAGGAGCTGAACAACATCGCCAGTTGGTACGCCGTATGTTTGCCCGTTATCCGCAAGTGTTTACCGAAGGTGTACACGTGGATGCCCGCTCTACCTATAAGACCCGTGCTTTCCTTTCGATGACCGCCGGGTGTGTGGAGCTGAAAGGTTTAAATCCGAAATTGAATATCACCAACGATGCCAGCAATCATGACCTTTATTATATAAAGTATAAGAACGAACCCTACGAAGCTGTCCATTTGGCGAATGCTGATTCGGTCTATCGTGCTGCCGACAGCATATACGTGCATCCTGACCGTCTGATGAAGCAGCTCTTCACCCGTCCTCAGGCTGTGGAAGATCCTATGGGACTGATGATGGACCTCTTCGAACTGGACGGAATCAGCCAAAGCAGTTACAATCAACCTGATTTGGCGTTCTTGTTTACCGAAGATGAACGTTACGACTTGTGGCAACGTAATAACTTCGAGTGGTATTACGAGAAAGGCGCATCCCCGCTGAGCGGTGCTTGTATGTACAAGGTAGAACGTAACCTGCTCCGTAATTTTGTAGAGACTGCCGATACGGTCATCGCTTCGAAACGGAATTGCGTTACCCTTCGTTATGGACATGATACCAATCTGGCTCCCTTGGCCACGCTGATGGGGTGCAATCATTTGTCTGCTTCTACCGGTGATTGGCAAAAGATAGCCGATACCTACCGCACCTACCGTATTATTCCGATGTGCGGCAACGTGCAACTCATTTTCTTCCGCAAGCCGGAAAATGATGACATTCTGGTGAAGCTTCTTCTGAACGAGCGTGAGGTGACGCTTCCTGTCAAAACCGACAGTGCGCCTTTCTACCATTGGAAAGATGTCCGTGCTTACTGGCAGAAGGTAGTCGATAGTATTTCCTTACCCGATGTGGAAGTGACTCAGGAAGATTGACTTCTGCCTTGTATTACCTCAATCTGCATTATGCACTTCTCGTTGCCCTGTAGGATGGAACAGCAGAGCGTTACACGGAAATCATGTTCCTGCCACAGGCTGTGCAATGCATAGAGCACGCTTTGACGTGAGCATTCACACAGCAGGGGTGTGCGGACATACCCCTCTGTGTGCAGTCCGCATGTGCATTCCAGAAAGGAAAGACGGTATATCTGTCCTTCTTTCACTACCTTTCCGCTGACTCCAGGCAGTTCGTTTGCTTTGCGGAAGAATGTATCCATGTTGCCGTTGGCATCTTTGTACAGCTTTTCGTAAATGGGTAACACGCCGTTGCGCACGCAATTCTTTCCACACTCAGCGAAAAAACGTTTCCGCTCTTCTTCCGTGAGTCGTGCGATACCCATTCAAAACTTTTAAACCAATTCGATAAATCCATATACCTTATATTATCCTGGTGATTTGCAGGCAAAGGTGACGATTTTCTGTGTACTTCCGCTTACGCCTTTTCCTGCAGGAATAAGATTGCCTGTTACTAAGAAGCTGTTTTGAATTTCTCCAAAAAGTTTTTCTTGGCTTGATGTATCCGTTTTCGTGTGTGCTTTGGGCGATTTTTTGGTCCTTTTCGCTCCTGTTCTTCGTC
>NZ_NFJG01000146.1:0-9157 GCF_002159755.1 Bacteroides sp. An269 | reverse complement strand
TCAACATACAGGTTCAACAAAACTATAGCGACTGTCACTATGAATCCAATAGTAACAGTCGCTATCATTATATAGATATTTAATGACTGTAGTTTATCGAATGCTTACATTCAATATATATGTTCCGTATCTCTTTTTTTTTGTCTGTATCAGAACTGAAAGGAAAAATGTGTGACAGGAACCGGTTATAAAAATATTTATGTCTGTTTTAGGGGCGAAAAAACAGGGCTGTGTAATTATTTTGGCATTTGATTGTGCGTTTTTATTTAAAAATCAATATATTTGCCAAATAAATAATTATGCTAATTATGAGTGGTCAGACTATTAAAAGTTGGTTAGTTGGGATTTTGATTGTATGTTTTTGTCACAATATTTGTGCCCAACATGTAACGAAAGAGCAGTTGCTGAAGTTGTTTTATCAGGCGAATGTGGCTCAGAAAGCTAATGACACAGATAAAGCCATTGACATTTATCTTTCTGTATTGAAACTTTCGCCCGGTTTGCCGGATCCTTATTTGAAGTTAGGGAAATTATATGCGGCCAAAGCAGATGCCGTTTCGTTAAAAAAGGCTTGCATCTGCTTCTCTAATTACTTAAGATTAAAACCGGAAGCATCGGATGCTGAAGCTTTGAAATCGGAAATAAGCCGTCTTACCGCTTTGGCGGAAAAGGGGGAAGGGGTTCGTCCTATTGAAATCAAGCAACCCGAACCTGCCGTGGTGTTGCCTGTAACTTCTGGTGAGATTGCTTCTGTGGCAGTGGAAAAAGTACAGGAAAAAGTAGCGCCTCCTCAAGATACGGTGGTAACGATACCAAGAGTGATGCCGGCCGAACAAGACATTGTAGCTTCCATCGATTCGAGATTGCTGGGACGTTGGGCTTCGGATGAGTTGAATTTTGATGGCCGGGAGATGTGGATTTTTGATATTTACGCGGAGGATAATGCCATGTGGATGCAACTGACCGATAGTGCTTATATGAAAAAGAAAGATATCTGGTTGGCTAATGCTTCCGGGCTTAAAGCGAAAGGTATGCAACGAGGAGACAGCTTGGTGTTCTCTTTCGAGATAGAAGAGAAGAAAGACCTTTTGCCGTCGGAGAAAGAGGACGGAAAAACGGATGCCCTGTCTACTATCATAGATGACATCTTGAGTTTTGATTTGGGCAGCCTGATGGGAGGAAATGATAGGAAGCGGAAAGAAGATTCTACGGCACTGGCAATGGATACGGTTGCCCTGGATTCGGCTGCTTGGGTTGAACCTAAAATCATACATGCTTATGTGTTTACTTTGAAGTTTGACGGCATGAAGCTTGAAGGAAGAGTGAATACGCGGATGTATGACGCTCATTCAAATGGAGGCTATTTGTCTGATTTGAGCCATACGTGCGAACTCTTTAAGGCTCCCGATGATTATCTTGGCTTTACGTATGTGCAACCTTCTGATGTGGAGTTGTCAAGTATGCCTGAACTTTGCGAAATCTATAACCAAAAAAGACGTGCGTCTGATTCTGATAATGTGTCTTCCTTGAATGATTTAGGATGCCTTTCCATGTGGGGAGTAGGTACGCATCGCAATATGAAAATGGCGCTGTCTTATTTTATGGAAGCATCGATGAAGAACAACCTCTTTGCGACTTTGAATCTGGCTTTGTTGTATCAGGACGGTTATGGAGTAGAAAAGGATTTGAACAAAGCCCGTGATTTGTTTATGCGTGCCTATGAATCGGGGTATACAGATGCGTTGGTGCTGTGTGGAGATTCGTATTGGGAGTCGGAAGACGGGATGACCCCCGATTACTCGAAGGCGTTGGCATGTTATCAGAAAGCGATGTTGCGCCGTTGCCCGTATGCGGCTTTCCGTTTGGGATGGTTGTATAATGAAGGCTTAGGCGTGGAGCAGGATACGGTGAAAGCCTTGAATTATTATAAGCAGGCTGTATCGATGTCTTATCCGGACGCTTTGGCTGATATGGGAAGTTTTTACCGTAAAGGAATACTGGTGGAACGGGATTATAAGAAAGCGATGGAATATCTGCAAAAGGCTGCGGCCAAAGAAAATGTAAAGGCTATGTATGAGATTTACCAGATGTTTTTGCGCGGTGAAGGTGTCCAGCCCGATTTTAAATTAGCCAAAGAATGGTTGCGCAGGTCAATGGATGCGGATAATTCAATATTGAAGGGATACTCTTCAATAAAGAAACAGATAAAATCGATTATTCACGCTAAAAAATAGAGCTTATGCGGAGGGTTTTAGTGGCTTTCTTTTTATGTTTGGTCTCTGTTGTTTGTGCAAACGCAGGCAATGGAAAGGCTGATGTAAGTTTTGCAAGTCGGAAAATAAAGCAATTGGCCTCCTTGTTGCCGATGCGGCAGATTCCGGACCGTGATACGATAATAGCTGTGCCTCAGGTGATTAAAAACAAATCGTTGGTGTTTCTTTTTAACGACCGGAAAGAAGTGTCCCATATCGGATTGTCTTTGTTTAGTGATGCGACAAAACTTCTTTTGGATAAAAGTATTTGTAATTTCTTAGAGCGTTGTTTGCTTGAGCTGCTGTTGCAAGAAAGCAATCAGTCGGTACAGCGGAAACTGACGGAATACCATATCGGTTTGTTTTTGGATGGTAAGGCTTATGGTAAAGGGAATATGATGTCTTTAAGCAATATGCTGGAACTGATGGAAATGCCTGTGAACTTTTCTTTGCGGCATAAGGATAAGCAGGCGGAAGCTTATTGGAAGTTCGGACATCACACGCTAAGTATGTCGTTTCCTTTGTATCGGGAACTGATAGACGGGACAGACAAGAAAGAGTCTGATGATAATGTCTATCATCAATTGCAGGTAGCGGTTTTTGATACCGCGACGCTGGTTGACAAACCGGTAGATAAGCAGAATTTGCAGCCGATTGAAGGAGGAAAGGTATGGGTGAATAAGGGAGAAGTGTTTGCGGTTCAGCCTCTGTCTTCCAATCGGTATTATGTGTGGGACGGAAATCAATATGTTCCGCTTTTTCAGAAGGAATATGTAGAATATTCGGCTAATAATTTGTTTCAGACTTATCTGAACGGAAAAGGGAAATTCCTGTTGATTACCCATCGTAAGTATGGGCAGTTTACTCCGGAAATCACCATACCTCTTCTGAATTTTCTAAAATGTTTTGCCGATGATTTTATCACCTATTCTTATACGGGATATAACAGGAAAGGGAATTTAGAAACCATAGTGGTTTTCAGCCATAAGAAACTGAATTACATTCATTTGTTGAAAGTATCGCTGGACGCGAAGCAATTATTTGCCACGAATCCGGTGTTGAAAGCTGATTTTTATTCCAATATACCGCAACAATATATTAAAACGTTATTACAATGAAAAAGGTTAAGTTGATTTTATTATTCGTGTTGATACCATTGTTTTCTTTTGCTCAGTTAGAAGATACGAAGCTTGTTATTACCGATGGTTTGGATAATGCTTCTTTGAAAGCTGTTATGGAGAATAATGTATCTTTGTTCTTGAAGGCTTGCAATGTAGCTGTGATGGAAGGGGAAAAGCCCGATATTGAAGAAGGATTGACGAAGGACGCCGAGGAGGTGCTGAAAGAAATGTGGAAAATGAGTCCCATGTCTTGTCCGGTATCTACGGTGGAGGAAGTTTGTTTGCAAACTTCGGAAGGATATCAAGTGAGGAATATTCCAGTGACTATGATGGCGGCTGCCGAAGGGGAACAAGACCAGGAACTGGTGCTTCATTTTACTTCTTCTGGTTTGATTGATAATATTTCGATAGCCCTTGAAGAACATAGGTATAAAGATATTATTGCCGAGCATGAATCTGTTGAGGATTTATATCGTCGTCAGGTGATTATAGATTTTGTGGAAAATTACAGAACCGCTTATAACCGGAAGGATTTGTCGTATATCGAATCTGTATTCAGTGACAATGCGTTGATTCTTACGGGAAAGGTCATTCGTGAGAAGCCGAAGTCGGATTATGCCATGCGTGCTTTGAGCCGCGAGAAGATAGTCTATCAAAAACGTACGAAGAAAGAATATATTTCGAATTTGAAAAAAGTTTTCAAATCGAATAAATATATCAATGTGTTGTTTGATGAGGTTGAAGTCATCCAGCATCCGAAACTGACTGATATTTATGGAGTCACCTTGAAGCAGGAATGGAATTCTGACAGATACCGTGATGTCGGTTTTATTTTTCTGATGATAGATTTTCAGGATGAAATGCATCCGTTGATTCAGGTTCGTACATGGCAGCCAGAGAAATTGGATGGAAAAGTGTTGGCTCGTGAGGAAGTGTTCAATCTGGGAGATTTTGATATAGTTCGCTCTTTAGTAAACGATTAACCAATATGATTAAATTATGAAAAAGAAATTGTTCTTGTTGTTAGGTGGATTAGTATTGGCCATAGCGTCAGCTTTTGGCCAGCGGAGTTTGGAAATAAAAGATATCACTACGCCTCGTGATGTGTTTTCGGGGAAGGATACGGAGGCAGGTATTGTGATTTCTTGTCCTGCTAATATTAAGCTGACTATTGAATCATCGCATGATAAGGTTGTTGATGTATATAATACGGAAGATAAGGGAGAAGAAATTTTTTATTATCTGCGGTTTGAAACAGGCAAGCGCTATCGTGGGCGTAAGTTGACAATCAGGGCCGATGGATATGCTCCTGTAACGATTATGGCGGAATTGAATCCGAAGGAATTAAAACGTTATCAGTTGATAGACCCGGATGTAGAGTTTGTTTATGGGTGTTATTATGAATATCGTAAGCGGGGAACAGAATATTTCCAGCAAGCGATGTATTCGGAAGCAAGAGAACAATATGCCATTGCCCAGGAATGTTCTGACTGTCCCGAAAATTCAGGGCTGGATGTGTTGATTGCGAATATCGATTCTATTTCATCTTATAAAAGTAAGGCAGAGTCGGCATTCGAATTGATGGATTACGAATTGGCAAAAGAATATTATGGCAGAGTCCTGGCATTGAATCCTTCTGATGAAAGTGCATCTTCAAGATTGTTTGATTGTACTCGTAATTATAATATTGATTGCCAGAAGAATTATGATGCGGCAGAGGCCTACCGCTATGAAGGGGAGTATGAAAAGGCGATAGCCCTGTATCAGAAAGTGGTCGACGCCAATTGCCAGAATGCGGTTCTTGCAAGTGCGAACTTGAAAGCGTTGCGCAAAGATGTGTATAGCCGTAAGCAGCGTGCGCGTGCTTGGTTGTACGAATGGAGTAAAAGTGCTCCTGTCGGCATTACTACCGGTACTTATAAAAGCAGGGTAGGCGGTTATTTCAGTTTGAGCTTTAATCCGGATCTTTTCAAAGCGATGCAGAAATCATATAATGAGGTAGATGAAGCCGAATTTAACGTTTCATTTGGTTGGACGGTCAATCCGGTGAAGAAATATCCTGTCTGGATTTTCTTTGGCGTTGGTTATACGGGTGTCGGTGAATTTGTGGATAGTGAGGGCAATCGTTATTTCGAGCCGGAAGAAGGTACAAGTACTGCCACGGATGAAGAATTGCCTGTTTATGGTGAAGAAGAGAATAAGCCCGAATTTAAGGTGTACAGTGGAATATCTCCGGAAATAGGTATTGCCGGTAAGATTTTCAATCGTTTGGTATTGCGTTATACCTTCCAATACCGTTTCTCTGTATCGAAAGAATACGAAGATAAGTTCAGCAGGACCCGTCACGCTATCGGTATTGGTTTCTGTTATTGATTCCTGTTGGGAGCAAAACAAAAAGGGCTGGCTTTATTTGCGGAGTCAGCCCTTTTTGTCTGGTTGAGTTCACCAGCAGAATCCTGTCCTGCCGGAAGGAAAAGTAAACATTTTGGCAGAAGGCAATATCAAAGAATTATAGTTTGATTAACTCAGCGATACTTTGGCGTGTTTGGCGTATCTTCTGGTTTACTTCCTTACTATATTGTACATTTTCGTTTTTAAATAGATTCTTGTATTTACACTTGCTGATTTTAAATTTGAGGTCGCCATCGTTGCCTGTGATATTTATTCCGAAATCTATCGGGATGGGTGACTTTAGCATATCAATGTGGTAATTGTAATTCATGTCTATCCCGTGGGTGCCTCCTATGATAGCTTTGTATCGGTCCCATTCGACTGCAAATGGGATGACCTCTATTTTTCCGTTGTTCATTACGATGTTGGCTTCCAATTGGTTGATGACTTTGTTTGTTCTGTCTTTGAATCGGAATCGTTTGGCTATTTCATTGAAAGTCTTGTTGTCTAAAACTACTAATTTTTGTCCTTTGAAGGTACAGATAGCTTTGGTTGAGGCCAAGACTGGCAACATTTGATTGTCCAGCTGGGTAAAAGCAGTGACATGACAGTCGGCCAGTCCATCCATTGATTTGGTTAAAGGGAGCATCGTGCCTATGGTAGGGATGACTTTATGGATTTGCGCTACCAGAATATCTTCCAGGTTGATATCGAAAACAGTTTTTATGTTATCTTTTTGATGACTGTCGTAGAGCAGATGGATGGCTGTTTTGCCTAAATTTGTTCTGGTAGAGAAATCGGCTAAAGCCTTTTGCTCTTTTAGTGTGATGTTTCCCTTGATTTGTTGCAGGCTCATTTCTTTGTAATTGCTTTCATCGATATCGAAAAGGATATTCAGTGAAAGGTTTTTCGGCAGATAGATGCTGCGGTCGGTAATGGTGGCTTCTTTTTTAATGGATTGTATTTTTTGTTCAAAATTATCGATGGTGAGGTCTTGTATGTTTCTTGTTTCTTTCTTTTGGTTGTTTGCTTTCCCGTATAGAAACGTTTGGTAGAGTTCGTCATAGTCGATATATTGCGCGGACATTTGCAACGAACCTTCCAGTTCTTTTGTTTGGGAGTCGGCAGCCAATGAACCGGATAAGAGACAATCCGATTTTCCGGCTTGTATTTCGAAGCGGTTTAATGAAAATTGGTCATTTTGAAAATGCAGGAATCCTTTGGGTATATTTATTTTCAGCGGGAATAAAGCTGTATAGACCTGTGAATTTTTCAGTTCGATGATTCCTTTGATGTTCCATGTCCTGCCTTGATGAGATGAGGGCCTGAATTCAGCTATGAAATTGCTGTTTCTCAATATAGCGGCATGTTGTTGTCCCGTATCTACATATCTGAGCATATCGGCCTTTACGACCAAGGCCCTTTCTTCTTTCAGCGGGTTGGAGGGTGAAGCCTTGCTTCCGGCATGTATTTCGATGTTATTTCCCGCTATCCATTGTTTTTGGTTTGTTTGGGCACGTAGGTTGCTACATTCGGCATGGGCGGTAATGGGTTGTATCGCTTCTTTGTTTGGAGTCAGGGTCGTATTGGTGCGTATGTGGAGTTGCGACAGATTGAGGTTTGTCGCTTGCTTATAGACTACGTGAAGCGTGTCGATGTCAATAATGCCATTAAGAATTTCGTTTTCTTTAATGAAATCACTTTTGTTTTTTTGGTTGCCTATATGGATATTGACGTTTTTCGTATATAAATTTAGTTTTTCTTTTTCATTAATGGCTGAAATGTTGTCTGCCTGGAAATCGCCTTGGATTTTAATTTGTTGGAATTTTTGTTTCAATACGTCGTCCCATAAGAAGGCGCAAGCCATATCCATCTTGACTTTCCCTTCCATTTGGGTGGTATTTTCAGGCAAGAATTCTTTGCTGAATCGGTTGAAGTCTAAATTCCCTAAGATGTCGGCTGCAATGTAAGGATTGGTTAAGAGGTTGGAAATCATGCACCTCATATTGATTTTACTGCCTAATCCTTCAGCATTTAGATTGTCTATGGCAAGGAAAGAAGAATCCGGTTTGTCCTGCAGGTGATTGAAATTAAGATTCAGGCTTAATTTATCAATTCCGTAAGGCATATCCTTTCGGATTAAAGAGCCGTTTTGTATAAATCCGCTTATCTGAATGTCAGGCAAAGTGTCTCCTCTGGTCGCTCCTTCGATGCTGCCTTCCAACGCTACTTTACCGTTAATCTTATAATCTTTGCATTGTGAGATAGATTTTTCGGGGATAAATTCGATTAAGTCTTTCAGGTCGGCTGCTAATAACTTGAAACGGAGGTCTACGTCAGGAGCTTTTCCTTTTTCTGTCTGATGGATTGTGCCGTTCAGCGAGAAAGGGAAATCATTGACCATTAGTCTGGCGTCATTCAGCGTGATGGATTTGAATTTATTGACAGCGTTACAATGAGAAGTTAATGTAAGCGATATGTTTTTGTTGGGGATAAATGCCTTGTTGTCCGAATAGATTTGGGGGATTTGCACAGTCAGGTCAAATTCCTTGTCGGGCATACCCAATTCGCCTTTGGCTTCCGCATAGGCTTGTGAGACTTTCCATGTAGTCCCTTTTTTAGTCAGATAAGACAAGCTGCCTTCGTATACTTTTATTTTATTTACTTGCAGGTGTACTTTTTGTTTACCCTTGTTCGGTTTTTTTTTGACTATAGGCAACATCTTTTTTCCGCCTATACAGTGAATATAGGGTTGGTATACTTGTATGTTATTGATGCTCAGTTCTCTGTTTGTTAAGAACTGGGTGAATTGTATGCTGCCGGTCGCTTTCTTGAATGTACCAGACAGAACATATTTTATGGAATCGTTTGGAGTGTGTGCCGATAATTTGACTTTTCCTTCTTTTACAGCGATAGAGATGGTAGGCCATGTATCCCAATAGCTAAGTTCGATTGATTGACAATCAAACAGGATATTGGTCTGTTCGTTAACCTCTTGTTTTATCAAGTTTGTCAGCTTTTCAGGTGTCAAGTAGAATGTTTTCGCTACTACAAATGCAATAACGGATAATAAACCGAGACCCAATATGACGGTTAAGATGGAGATGAGTGTAACTTTTAAATATTTCATAGCTTACGGCGGGTTAAGATGTTTGTTTTTATTGCAGGCACTTGTTGGTTTTCACTTTGTTGTAACTCCATGCAAGTATTTGGCAAAAATAATCATTTTTTTTGTATATGTAGCGATTCCACCGTTTTTATGCCATGCGTATTTGTACTTTTTTATTAAGAAGCTGTTTTGAATTTATCGTGCGATGATTTGGGATGAGTTTTTGAGGCATTTTCGCTTCTGTGATGAGGAAGATAGCGGGCTATCTGACGAAGAACAGGAGC
>NZ_NFJG01000145.1:0-9309 GCF_002159755.1 Bacteroides sp. An269 | reverse complement strand
AGGGCTTCCGCCTATAGGACACAATAGGTCACCTCCTTTTCTTGGTTAACCTTTTTTACGGCAAAGGTAACTTTTTTCTTTGCCCTTTTACCAATGCAAATCTAAAGGATTACACAGATTTAAATAATTGATTACACCGTAGGGGCGTATCGCATACGCCCGGATGCGCCAACTAATCCACGTGGATGTATTCAGGGCGTATGCGATACGCCCCTACGGTAAACTTAACACAAAGACTTATGGAAAACATGATATTCAAAAGCAAGGAGTTCGGCGAAATCCGGACAATGACTGACGAACAGGGCGAGCCTTGGTTCTGTTTGGCGGATGTATGCCGGATATTGGAAATAAAGAGGGTAAGTGTTTGTAAATCAAGATTAAAAAGAGACGGTGTCTGTTTGGCAGAGGGGGTCTCAAATACCACCAACCAATACGGTGCAACTACAGGGCAAAAGCTTATGCTTACCTTTATCAATGAGCAAAATCTTTACAAAGTCATCATGCGGTCGGACAAGCCGCAAGCGGAAGGTTTTCAGGATTGGGTATGCGGCGAGGTGCTCCCCGCCATCCGCAAGCACGGGGGCTACATGGCGGTGCGGGCGGACGAGCCGGACGAGGTAATCCTCTCGCGTGCGCTGCTCATCATGCAGAAGGCATTGGAGCGCAGGGACAAGCGGATTGCGGAACTGGAGCCGCGGGCGGCGTATGCGGACGAGGTGATAGACTCGGTGTCGTGCATGACCACCACGCAGGTTGCCAAGGGCTTGGGCATGACCGCCATTGAGCTGAACCGCCGCCTGTGCCGGCTGGGCATCCAGTATTGCCAGAGCGGACAATACCTGCTCTACGCTGGCTATGCCCGGCAGGGGTATGCGCAGAACCGCACGTATATGTACCGCGACGCGGAGGGCGAAACGCATACACGGGCGTACCTGGTGTGGACGGAACGCGGACGGGAATTCATTCATTCGCTGCTGGACAGGCTCACCACAGATTACACGGATTTAAATAATTGATTACACCGTAGGGGCGTATCGCATACGCCCGGATGCGCCAACTAATCCACGTGGATGTATTCAGGGCGTATGCAATACGCCCCTATAGAAATTAGCAAAGCATTATGAACATTACATTACAATTGAGTGATACCGCATACCAGCGGCTGGTTTCCACGGGAAGCCGAATCCAAGGGACTATCGGGCTGATTAACCCGATGGAAGGTAATTTTTCGGAACATCGCAAGGGACAGGCGAAGCCGGGCACACGGAGCATCAAGTTGCGCCATGGAAGGGCTTCGGTGGGCGACACGCAGGTACGCCTGACGCTCCGCATCGGGCTGGACGAAGTGGACGTAATCCCCTCGCAGGTGATTGAGAACGAAAGCAAGGAGGCGAGCGCGTTCATCGAAGGGATGTATGACGATGTTTTCGGATACTGATTCACTCACCACAGATTACACAGATTAAATAATTTATTATTGACAAAATTCACCACAGAGGACACAGAAGAAATAAATTAATTTTATTAATCTGTGTAATCTGTGGTGAAAAAAGCATACACTATGAGTTTTGGAATATCAAATAATGTCAGAAGCCGGGAGGTGCGCGAGTGCACGCCTGAGCTGTTTTGGAAGGCGGTACGCTCGCCGCTGGTCGCTGATATCTGTGCGCAGATAGCGGACGGACTGGAGAAAGTAAAGCGTGGTGAAATGGTAAAAGAAGATTACGAGACCTTGAAGGCTGGATTGAAGAAAAGGCTTCCGATTTTTACGCCACACGCCACGTTTAGGAACGGAAGGAGGCTGAATGCGGATGCGGTGCCTTCGGGGCTTTCGATGTACGACATCGACCATTTGCCCAATCCGCGCGAGTATTGGGTGGAGAAAAGTCAGGAACTTGCCGTAAAGGATGTGCTTCGGTTTGTAGTGCTGGCGCACATTACGCCCAGCACCGAGGGATTGCGGTTGTTCTTCATTATCCCCGATGGGATGGACTTGGCAGGGGCACAAAAGTGGATGTCGGAGCAGTTGGGGGACGCGAATTATGACCAGAGCGTGAAAGACTTGGCACGGTCTTCGTTCGTGGTGCCGGAGGATTATATTATCTATGTGGATGAGGAAAGACTTTTTAAGAATGAAGAATTAAAAATGAAGAATGAAGAATCTCCTTGTCACGCTGGATTGTCCGATGATAATCGTAGGGGCGTATCGCATACGCCCGAATGCGTCAACGAAAACGCCAGCGGTGATGCGCATGTGGATGATAAAGCGGATGTTTCCGGGCGTATGCAATACGCCCCTACGGAGATGGCTTTCAAGGGTGTACCTTACTCGGACATTATCCGGCATTGGTTTGCGCTTACGGGCGGCGAACCGGTGCAGGGAGAGCGCAACGACAAGTTGCACCGGCTGGCTTCGCATTTGCGCTACATTACGGATAATAACGAGGAAATTCTTTTACAGATTATGCCACGTTACGGGCTTTCGGAGGAAGAAATGAAGGGGCTGATTCATTCGGCGTGTTCGGCGAAATGGTACAGTATGCCGAAGCTGATGAAAGAAGCTTGTAGGGGCGTATCGCATACGCCCGAATGCACCAACGAGAACGCCAATGGGGATGTGTGTGCGGATGTTTCCGGGCGTATGCGATACGCCCCTACAGTACCGCCCGAATTGCCGAAAAAGCTGCCCAAACTTATCGGGCTTCTTGTGAGCCGCACCCCCGATGTGTACAAGCCTGCCGTGGCTCATGCGGTGTTTCCGCCGCTCGCAACACACCTGCATAAGGTAAGATTTAAGTACATCGACAATGTGGAGCATGAAGCCACGCTGATGAATGTGCTTATGGCAGGCACGGGTGCCGGAAAGGACTGTATCTCGGAGCCGATAAACCGCATCATGGCGGACATCCGGCGCAGGGACGAAGAAAACTTGCGCAGGGAAAGGGAATGGAAAAACGAGGTGAACTCGAAAGGCTCGAACAAGGACAAGAGGCAGCGTCCGGAAGGGCTTGTGATTCAGGAAATTGATGCGGACATGACCAATCCGGCTTTCGTGATGCGTACCGCCGAAGCGGAAGGGCATTTTCTGTACACGAAACTGAACGAGATTGACCAGTTCGATGCCTTGCGCGGGTCGGGACGGGGAAACCAGCAGTTCCAAATCATGTGTTTGGCTTTTGACCCCGGAAACCGCTACGGGCAGACCCGTGTGGGGACGCAGAGTATCACCGAGAAAGTGACCATCCGGTTTAACTGGAATGCCGCTACAACTATCCTGAAAGGGAAACGGTATTTCTCTCGTGTGCTCACGGACGGGCCTATCTCGCGCATCAATTTCTGTACGATTCCCGAAAGGGAGATAGGTGCGGACATGCCGGTGTACGGCACGTATGATGCGGCGTTCGATGAAGAACTCCGCCCTTACATCGAGAACCTGAACCGTGCCACGGGGCTGGTGGATTGCCCGCAGGCTTTCCGGCTGGCGGAAAAGATGCGGAAGGAGAATGCCGAGTTCGCCACGCTCTCACAGAGCCGTGTGTATGAAAACCTGAGTTTTCGGGCGAACGTGATTGCTTACCTCAAGGCTTGTGTGCTCTATGTGGCGAATGGCGAGAAATGGGACAAGTCGATTGAGGAGTTCGTGCGCTGGTCTTTCCACTACGACATGTGGTGCAAGATGGAGTTTTTCGGGGAGGCGATAGAGGAGGCGATGAACGAGAATGTGTATGGCACGTCTTCGAAACACGGGCCTCAGAACCTTTTGACGCTGCTTCCTGATGAATTTACGTTAGACGATGTAATCCGGGCACGCCAAATGGCAGGGCTGGATGTGAAAGGTACGAAACAAATGCTCTACCAATGGGTGTACAGGCATTATCTAACAGTTCTAACAGATAACAGTTACAAAAAACTAAAATTCAGGAGCGATGGAATTAACCTTAAACCGGATCGTAAAAGATAAGCCCTACACGTTGGGCAAGTTATTGGTGGACGGGAAAGAGTTCTGCTACACCTTGGAGCCGAAGTGGCGAAAAAGGAAAGCGAAGAAAGTGCCCGGACGCACGGCAATCCCCGAAGGGCGTTATCCGGTGGTGATAACCCGCTCACCCAAGTTCAAGCAATGGCTTCCGCTGCTGCTGCATGTCCCTAAATTTGAAGGTATCCGCATCCACGCCGGAAACACCGTAGAAGATACGGCAGGATGCATCCTTGTGGGCGAGTGCCAGGAACCGGGTATCTTGACGGACTCGTGCTTGTGGGTGGAGAAATTGAAACAACGCATTGTGGAGGCAAAAGCACGGGGTGAAGGGGTGTGGATTATTATTAAATGAAGAATGATGAAACAATGTTCGGTGTAAGCCAATGAAGAATGAAGAATCGCTCCGCCCGCATGGAGATTCTTCATTCTAAATTCTTCATTCAAAAAAGTTGTCAGAGCTTGCCGATACGCCCTACATGGGTTGTTTGCATTTATAATAATCATTATTTTTGTAGGCGAAACTGAAAAACTGATTACCATGAAAAAGAACTTATTGTTTTGCCTGTGCTTCCTTTTCTCAATAGCTGTAGGAGCGCAAAGGCAAGAGACATTGTTAGAGAAGAACTGGAAATTCACGAAAGGTGATGCGCCTGAGGCTGTGCAAGAGACGTTTGACGATACGCAATGGGAAACCGTGACCGTGCCGCATGACTGGGCTATCTATGGTCCGTTCGACCGGAGCCATGACCTGCAGAACGTGGCGGTTAAGCAGAACTTCGAGACGCAGGCTTCGGTGAAGACCGGACGCACCGGAGGACTTCCCTACGTGGGCACAGGCTGGTATCGCACCACCTTCGAAGTGCCTGCGGGCAAAGAGGCTTCCCTGGTGTTCGATGGTGCCATGAGCGAGGCGCGGGTTTACGTGAACGGAAAAGAAGCGGGCTTCTGGCCGCTGGGGTATAATTCGTTCCACATTGACGTGACACCTTATATCTATACGGACGGGCGGAAGAATACGCTGGCAGTACGTTTGGAAAACCGACCGCAGTCTTCGCGCTGGTATCCGGGGGCAGGGCTTTACCGGAACGTGCGGCTGGTGACTACAGAAAAGGTGCATGTGCCTGTATGGGGGACGCAGCTTACTACGCCTCATGTGGAAGCCAGCTATGCCTCGGTGAAGCTGCTTACCACCGTTGCCCATGCAGGGGATAAGGATATCCGCATCGTGACGGAGATTCTCTCACCCGAAGGGAAGGTGGTAGCGGTGAAAGACAATACGCGCAAAATCAATCACGGAATGCCCTTTGAGCAGAACTTTCTGGTAGATGCCCCGAAGTTGTGGTCGCCCGAAACGCCTTTCTTGTATAAGGCGGTATCTAAGATTTACGTGGATAACCGGCAGGCGGATGAATACACGACCCGTTTCGGCATCCGCAGCCTGGAGATTGTGCCCGACAAGGGTTTCTTCCTGAACGGGAAGCACCGCAAGTTCCAAGGGGTGTGCAACCATCACGACCTCGGTCCGCTTGGGGCTGCCGTGAATGTGGCTGCCCTGCGTCGCCAGCTGACGATGTTGAAGGACATGGGTTGCGACGCGATACGTACCGCCCACAACATGCCGGCTCCCGAACTGGTGGAACTGTGCGACGAGATGGGCTTTATGATGATGCTGGAGCCGTTCGACGAATGGGATATCGCCAAGTGCGAGAACGGTTATCACCGCTTCTTCGGCGAATGGGCGGAGAAAGACATGGTGAACATGTTGCGCCATTACCGCAACCATCCCAGCGTGGTGATGTGGAGCATCGGCAATGAAGTGCCTACCCAGTGGAAGCCCGAAGGGTATAAGGTGGCTTCGTTCCTGCAGGACATCTGCCACCGCGAAGACCCTACGCGTCCGGTCACATGCGGTATGGACCAGGTGTCGAGCGTGTTGGGCAATGGGTTTGCCGCCATGCTGGATGTGCCCGGATTCAATTACCGTGCCCACCGGTATGTAGAAGCCTACAACCGCCTGCCTCAGAACATTGTGTTGGGCTCGGAAACATCCTCTACGGTCAGCTCGAGAGGGGTGTATAAGTTCCCGGTGCAGAAGCGCGGCGATGCTAAGTACGAAGACCATCAGTCGAGTGGATATGACTTGGAGCATTGCTCGTGGAGCAACGTGCCCGATGAGGATTTCGCCCTTGCCGACGATTATCCGTGGACCATCGGCCAGTTCGTATGGACGGGCTTCGATTACTTGGGCGAACCTTCGCCTTACGATACCGATGCCTGGCCCAGCCATAGCTCGTTGTTCGGCATTATCGACCTGGCAAGCCTGCCCAAGGACCGCTATTACCTCTATCGGAGTATCTGGAACAGGAAATCACCTACCCTGCACGTGTTGCCGCACTGGAACTGGCAGGGCAGGGAAGGCGAAAACACGCCGGTATTTGTCTACACCAGTTATCCCGAAGCGGAACTGTTCGTGAACGGCAAGAGCTATGGAAAGCAGCGCAAGCTGACGCGCGAAGAAAGCCAAGCCCTGCAGGGCAAGGATTCGCTTTGGCTCCAGCGCCGGTATCGGCTGATGTGGATGGATGTGCCATACGAGCCGGGCGAGCTGAAAGTAGTGGCTTACGATGCATCCGGAAAGGCGGCGGACGAAAAGGTAGTGCGTACGGCTGGCAAGCCTCACCACATTGAGCTGGCGGCAGACCGTACGGAGCTGGCGGCAGACGGGAAAGACCTTGCCTACATCACGGTGCGCATCGTGGACAAGGATGGCAATCTGTGTCCGATGGACAACCGCCTGGTACACTTCTCGGTAAAGGGGGCAGGCACGTATCGTGCTTCGGCAAACGGCGACCCTACCTGTCTCTATCTGTTCCACGAAAACCGGATGCCAGCCTTCAGCGGTGCATTGACCGCCATAGTACAGACTAAAGAAGAAGCCGGAGAAATCTGTTTCGAGGCGAAAGCAAAGGGTGTGAAGGGCGGCAAGCTGACCTTGCGCACGGTGCGTGAATAGTCTGTATATATTATAATTGGGAGATTTTTGAGCAAACGATAAAACCTGTCGTTTGCTCTCTTTTTATCTAAAGATTTGGTGGATACCGGCAAAATGCGGAAAAACATTTGGTGGAAATGTGATATCAAGATTTTTGCGCAAACGACATGTTTTGTCGTTCTGCTTCCTTATCTTTGCCTCAAACAAAAGGAGGAACATGTATGGGAAGCCGAACGGAAGGATTGCAGCGTTTGTTGGTCATTATCAACAAGCTGAAAGGAAAGAAACGTTATATACCTGCCAGAGAGTTGAAACGCTATATCGCTGAAGCGATGGAAATGCGCGGCTATTCGGGAAAATCCGGCCGGACGTTGGAGCGTGACATAGATGATATTCAAAGCTTGTTTGGCATTACCATCGCGTATGCTAAAAGAGAACAAGGGTATTATATAAAGGAAGAAGACGAAAACATCCCGGAGCGTTACGGGCAGCTTCTTCAGAACTTCGATTTGCTCAATGCGCTGGAAGGGGATACGAACCTGCGCACGTATGTGCTGGCGGAGCACCACCGCCCGTTGCCGAGCGAATGTCTGCCGATGCTGATAAGTGCCATTAAGCATACGCATCCTGTGGTGTTCCGCTATACGCTGGTAAGGCAGGGCGATAAGGTAGAGGAAAAGAAAGTCCTTCCCCATTACTTGAAAGAGTCGAACCAGCGGTGGTACCTGTTGGCATACGAAGGGGATGTGCTGAAGACTTTCGGAGTAGACCGTATCTGTGATTTGCGCGTATGCGAAAGCGAGACTTTCAAGCGGAATATGGATATAAACGTGGACGAGCTTTTCCGCGATTGTTTTGGCATCTGGAACCAGCCGGACATCCCGGTAGAAGACGTCGAACTGAAGTACGATGCCTTGGACGGCAAATTCCTGAAGTCGGTACCTTTGCATCATTCCCAGCAGGTCTTGACAGACAATGCGGACGAGTTCCGCATCAAAGTACACCTGCGTATCACCAATGATTTTGTGATGGAGCTGCTTTCCCGAAGCCGCTCGTTGGAAGTCATCAGCCCGCCCCACCTTAGGGAACGGGTGCGGAAGGTGTACGAAGAAGCGTTGAAGCGGAATGAATGCGGATGATAAGGATTCTGTCTGGAAAGCCGGTTATCATGCCGCGCGTCAGAATATAACTGCATTGCCTGCACGATTACTAATCGTACACGTTGACGATTACTAATCGTACAATGTGACGATTACTAATCGTGTTGGGAAGCCAATAATATGTTGGGCTTTTAACTTCTTTGACTCGTTGACTTCTGAAATATAAAGCTTATGAAAAAGATGTATTTATGTATGTTCGTCGTTGCGTTTTGTGCGTGTATGGTCCATGCACAGGTGTTGCACCGCTATGTGGTGGAAGTGGAAACGGTTCCCGACAAGAGGGAATACAAAGCGGAAAAGCTGGTTAACGGCAATGTGCGGCTGGAACCACAAGGTCCGAAGAAGACGGTAAGGTATTACGAAATCCTCTCGCGCACACCCCTGACGGCAAAACAATGCCAGGATTCTATCCGGTTGGGCAAAGCCCGTCAGGTTTCCAAGCCTGTACGGAAGTACCGGCACCGGAAGAACGTGACGCTGGAAGGTTGGGACGGTGTCAATCCGGCGGATATGGAACCTACAGAGTATGACCTCAATTACGAAGACCCCGACCTGTATGATTTTATAGCAGACTGAAAACTTTTCCGTAAATAACATTAAACTGCTTTCGAAAAACGGATATATACTTCGATTGCCGGTGAAGTATATATTCTTACCCAGTTTCAGTATATATGAAACTGCGTATGAAGTATATATTCGTTTTCAAAGCAATATGGCTGTTTGGGTAAATAAATGCCTAATGCTTCCACGCCTTGTTCATAGTTAAGCACTTCTTTAGCCACATTTTCCCCAACTCTAGACAATCGCTTTTTCCGGATAGTATCATAGCAAGATGCAGCCTGTTGCGGAAGCCTGCGGATATAGGTGCGTTGGTTTTTCCATTGATTTTCCGTAAATCTGTATAAGGGATATTCCTCTTTGAAATCAAGAGAGTTAGAAGAATTACCTCGTTTTCGGGTAATGAGTTGGCAACTGTTCTAATTGCCGTGGTCTGCATCGCTTTGCTTGTTCCGGTAACTCTTCGGAGGGCAAAGGTACAAAATAAGAACAGAAGAAAGAATATCTATGCCTTTCTTTCTTCTGTTTATAAATGGAACAAAATAACGAAAATCAAATAAGTTCAGTTGCTATCTATTCTTACCACTCGGAAACCAACATTGGCATAGCCTTGCGAGCCG
>NZ_NFJG01000144.1:0-9315 GCF_002159755.1 Bacteroides sp. An269 | reverse complement strand
ATCTGACGAAGAACAGGAGCGGAAAGGACCAAAAAATCGCCCAAAGCACACACGAAAACGAATACATCAAGCCAAGAAAAACTTTTTGGAGAAATTCAAAACAGCTTCTCAAAACAGTTTCTATAATTTGCGTGAATCCGCGTTAATCTGCGTTTCAAATTTATTTCGATGCTTGGTTTTTTGTCTGTCTTTGATTTTCTCTTTATCTTTGTTCTCTCGAAATTAGTACATGCAAAAGATGAAGAAACGGATTCTATTTTTATTCAGCATAATGCTTGGTGTGGCGCTTACGGCATACGCCCAGCCGAAAATTACATTCGACCGCGAGAAGCAAGACTTGGGGTATATACTTTGGCGCAATCCCACTACAGTTACTTACCAGTTTACCAATACCGGTGACAAACCGTTGGTCATTTCGAATGTAACCGCTTCGTGCGGATGTGTTGAGGTGGATTGGACCAAACATCCCATACCTGCAGGCGGTAAGGGAACCGTTAGCGCAGTGTTCGATGCCGAAGCCATCGGACATTTCTATAAGGAAGTAGGCGTATATTGCAATGCCAGTGCTGTTCCCGTTTATTTGGAGTTCAACGGAGAGGTGACAGCCGATGCCAAGAACTATTCGTTTACGCATCCTTACGGATTCGGTTCGGTGCACCTGAATCAAGAAGAAATCGAGTTTGAGAATGTCAATAAGGGAGAACGTCCGGAGTTTACGATTCTGGTGGCGAATACATCCAGTAAGACCTATACGCCGGTATTGATGCACTTGCCTCCTTATCTGTCGGCAAAAGCGACACCGGAAGTGTTGGGACGTGGCAAGAACGGAAAGATTGTGGTGACACTGGATACCGACAAATTGCCTAAGCTGGGCATTACCCGGACTTCCGTTTATCTGTCACGTTTTCCCGGTGATAAAGTAGGGGCGGATAATGAGATACCCGTATCCATTGCTTTGCTTCCCGATTTCTCCAAGATGACCGAGCAGCAGAAGAACAATCCTCCGCAACTTTCGCTTTCGGCTACCGAATTGGAGTTTCCGCCGTTGAAGCCTAACCAGAAAAAATCGCAAAGCGTGGTAATCACCAATACCGGTAAATCGAATCTGGAGATTCAGGATATGCAGGTAAACAGCATTGCTCTTGCCGTAAGCCTGAAAAAAACGGTCTTGAAACCTGGTGAATCTACAAAGATGAAGATTACGGTCTTGGCAGAGAACTTGTCGCGCGTAAAAGGCACACCGCGTGTGTTGATGATAACGAACGACCCGGCAAAGCCTTCGGTCACTATCCGGGTGAAGGCGAAATTGCTATGATATAATCAGGAGTTAAGGAGTTAGAGAAGTTAAGGAGTTAAGCCGATACTTTTGCTGACATTTACGGTTCTATTGGCTTAACTTCTTAACTCCTTAACTTCTTAACTCCTTTAACTTCTTAACTCCTTAACTCCTTTAACTTCTTAACTTCTTAAATAAAAAACTATGGAACACCCCGAAAACAATGAAGCATACAAAGGGTTGACGGTAAACAAGGGCATTGACCAGCCTGCTACGATAAACCCGTATCTGAAAGCAAGAAAACGTCCGAAACGCCGCCAGTTTACGGCAGGCGAGTATGTAGAAGGTATTCTCAAGGGAGACATTACGGTATTGAGCCAGGCGGTTACCCTGATAGAGAGTGTCAAGCACGAGCATCAGGCATTGGCGCAGGAAGTGGTAGAGAAATGCCTGCCATTTTCGGGCAACTCCGTACGGATAGGTATCAGTGGTGTGCCCGGTGCTGGCAAGAGTACTTCGATAGATGTTTTCGGATTGCATGTCTTGGAGAAGGGAGGCAAGCTTGCCGTGCTTGCCATCGACCCCAGCAGCGAACGTTCGAAAGGAAGTATCTTGGGTGATAAGACCCGCATGGAGAAACTTTCGGTGCATCCTGATTCGTTTATCCGTCCCAGTCCTACGGCAGGTTCGTTGGGGGGTGTGGCACGCAAGACGCGCGAGACCATTATCCTTTGCGAAGCCGCAGGCTTCGATAAAATTTTTGTAGAAACTGTCGGAGTAGGGCAGAGCGAGACGGCAGTGCATTCGATGGTGGATTTCTTCTTGCTTATCCAGCTTGCCGGAACGGGAGATGAACTGCAGGGCATTAAGCGTGGAATCATGGAGATGGCAGATGCGATTGTCATCAATAAGGCAGACGGAAACAACATTGAAAAGGCGAAGTTGGCTGCAGCCCATTTCCGCAATGCCTTGCATCTGTTTCCGGCTCCCGAATCCGGCTGGATACCCAAAGTGCTGACTTATTCCGGTTTCTATGGCATTGGCATCAAGGAAATCTGGGACATGATATACGAATACTTTGCATTTGTGAAGGCGAACGGATATTTCGAACACCGTCGTAACGAGCAGGCAAAATACTGGATGTACGAATCCATCAACGAGCAGTTGCGCGATAGCTTCTACAATAATCCCGCCGTATCTTCGCTTTTGGCATACGAGGAAGAGCAGGTGCTTTCAGGCAAGACTTCCTCGTTTTCGGCTGCACGGCGTTTGTTGGATACTTATTTTGGGAAGTAAGTGTGATATTATCAGAAACACAGATTTTCGCAGATTAGCGCAGATTCTTTTGATTTACTATTTTTCGATTTACGAAGTACGATTTAATGCTCAAATAGCAGATAGTAAATTGTCAAATCGTAAATTAAAATAATCCGCGTTTCTGAACTGACACATTATATATACCATGCACGGTATGAATTTGTGCATTTCCTTGAACATTTCGCACCGTTTCTGTAGAGACGATGTGCACATCGTCTCTACTACATGGCATATACAGAATGCACAAATTAATGTTGCGAGAAGTATAAACTAATTCTCAACATCTACTAAGAAGCTGTTTTGAATTTCTCCAAAAAGTTTTTCTTGGCTTGATGTATTCGTTTTCGTGTGTGCTTTGGGCGATTTTTTGGTCCTTTTCGCTCCTGTTCTTCGTCAGATAGCCCGCTATCTTCCTCATTACAGAAGCGAAAATGCCTCAAAAACTCATCCCAAATCATCGCACGATAAATTCAAAACAGCTTCTAAAATAAATAGTTTGCAAGGTGTGGTGTGAATAAAAAATCGTATCTTTGCCTCCACATTTTATTAAAAGAAATAAGAAAGCCGTATGAACTGGATTATTCTGATTGTTGCCGGATTCTTTGAGTCCGGCTTTGCTTTTTGTTTGGGTAAGATGAAAGAAGCATCGGGCACCGGCTGGTATCTTTGGGGTGCCGGTTTCTTGCTGAGTCTTACATTAAGTATGGTATTGTTGGCAAAGGCAGTGCAGACGTTGCCTATCGGTACCGCCTATCCGGTGTGGACAGGTATTGGTGCGGTAGGTACAGTGGTGCTTGGCATCGTGTTCTTTCACGAGCCGGTATCCTTTCTCCGTCTTTTCTTCATCTCTACTTTGATAGCCTCCATTATCGGATTGAAGCTGGTCTCACATTGATGAGCCATTCTCTTTCAAGTTACCGTTCAATAAAAATTGAATACCGCAAACATCCTCTGTAGGGGCGTATCGCATACGCCCAGAAAACATCTTCGTGAATGAGTTGGCTCATTCGGGCGTATGCGATACGCCCCTACACAGGCTATTTTGTGGATTCGTTATCTTTTTTGTAAAACTCTGTGTCCGCTGCGATGAAATGTTCCTAATCTATGATTTCAAAACGCACGAGCATGGAATAGTTTTTCTTGATGGTGCGGAAACTGTCGAATGATGCCGCATCGGAAGAAAGCACATTGCTTTGTGCAAACGGAAAAGCCGTGTTGCTGCTTTCTTCTACGATGCGTATGACATTGCCTAATTTCTTGCCCAATGCTTCTACCAGGTAAGCGGCTTTCTGTTGTGCAGCCTTTAACGCTTCGATTTTTCCTTTTTGGTGATATGCCGGCATGTCTTTGTTTTCCAACTCGCCTATACGCATGGTGTGTATGCCTTTTGTATCTATTCGCCTGACTATTTCATTTATCTGATTGAAGTCGGTCAGTGTAATGTCAAAGCTCTTGGAAACTAAGAAGTCCTGTCCTTGCTGGCGCCAATAGTCGCCGATTTCTTGTGTACGGACGGCGTTGGGCGAGATGCCAGCTTGGGTAAGTGCATCCCTCAATCCTTGTTCTATTTCCGATAAGGGCACTTTGGTACGGTATTCTTCGGGCTTCGATTTCCCGTCAAACTCTTCTTCGAAGTATTCGCGGATTTCGATGAGGTAATGGATTTTGTCGGGAACAATCTCGATTTCGGATGTACCTGTCACTTCGATGTAACGTTCGTTTGTCTGCGCTTGCAGCGAAAAGGTCGCCCACAGGCTGATAACTAATGCTAACACGTTTGTTTTCATAAAAAGACTATTTGATTTCAAATTCTGTATTCAACTCTATACTCTTTCCTGCCAAGCCGAAGGGTTTGCTTATCCGGTATTTCCCTTTGGGCAGATGATAATATTTACCAACAGGAAAACGGAAACAATGCAACAACATGCCTTTATGCATTATAAATTCGTCATCAGGCCATATCATGCAGGAAACTTTCATTTCCGGGGAAACCCATTTCTCTTCCTTCCAAACATCTATGTCCCAATACCTCCCGAATGATAGTTGTGCGTTCGTTGGATTTGATACAAATATATTGACGGCGTGCACATTCTCCCAATATACAGCATGTTCCGCCCACATGGAAACAGGCTTATCCTTGTATTCATCCGGCAAGTCTTTGGCGTACCAAAGGCAGCATTCCGGTATGTCGTAGACAATGGTATCCTTGTCTGGCAATGTATCTTGACTGCTTATTCGAATGTTTGTAGCCGTATCGTTTCCACCGGTTATAGCCGGCTCTTTGTCCGGTGTGGCTTCCGGTTGTAGTTGCTGTCGCTTGTTGCTACAACTTATGCAAATAGCGCTGGATAATGTTATAAACAGGATAATACTTTTCATAGTGTATATTCACCTTTTTGTTTGATAAATACAAAGTTACATAATATTATTCACTATTTTTCAGGATAAAAGCAATATCTTTTCAGAAAAAAAGAATATGCCGCAACACGCCTTTTTCATTTACCTGTAGGGGCAGGGTTTGCCTGCCCGAATACATCCACGTAGGTGCATACAGGCGGGCGAACCCCGCCCCTACATGGGTTCATTGCGGATATTCAATAGTATCATAGCAAGACGCAGCCGGTTGCGGAAGCCCGCGGATATAGGTGTGTCGGCAAACGCATATAGGTGCATCTGCTGTAAGATTATTAATCTTACACCAGACGAAGCTATCTGCGTTGAGGCAAGAAGATAATAACGAAAGCCTTTCAAGTAATCTGAGTGAGATAAAGACAGTTTAGTGATGTGCGCCGAACGGGACGGAGACAGCATGTCGGAATTGTGACATCAACAAAATGCATAAATCTATACCGATAGCATAATGAGTGATTTGTCTTTTTTTGAATATCCTTTAGGGCTGAAAGAATGTCCGTATCATTCAGTGCTTCCATAAGCATCCGGTTCTGTCATAGCCAAACATTCTTCAAAGGTGATACCATCCTTGTTTTGCTCTGTGGCGGTAGTCTGTTCCGCGACAACCACTAACCGGTGCCGGTGCGGATGATGACGGTGGCGATATCCGCTGGACTTTGGTTTTTCCATTGATTTTCCGTAAATCTGTACAAGGGATATTCCTCTTTGAAATTAAGAGAGTTGGAAGGATTACCTCGTTTCGGGTAATGAGTTGGCAACCGTTCTAATTGCCGCAGTCTACATCGCTTTGCTTGTTTGGGTAACTCTTACGGCACAAAGGTATGAAAAATATTCAGGCTGGAAAATCATTCCAAAAATTATTTCAGTCTGGATATTTGGCATCCACCCTTATGCCGTTTTGGGCTTGAAGCAATTAACGAGCAAGGAAGCCACGGTAAAAGCTATTCCCGTCCAAACCACACCTGCCCATCCGTAATGTTGCCAAAACAGGCCTGAAACGAATGTACCAGCAGAGCCACCCAAGAAGTAAATGGTCATATAAACGGTATTGACACGATTGATAGCGGATGCATCAAGGGCGACCACGCTGGTCTGGTTGGACAGATGGATACATTGCATTCCTGCATCAATCAACAGGATAGCGACTATCATCCATACATAGCTGGCATTCCCCCAAAATGCCAAGAACCATGCAGCCAATACCACACATCCTCCGACAATAGAGAAGAACCTTGCGCCATACTTTTGGATATAGCCGCTGATGAAAACCACCGTGGATGCACCTGCCAATCCGCACAAACCGAGTGCGCCGATAATATCGTCACTCGCAAAGAAAGGCTCTTGTTTCATCCGGAAAGCAAGGCAACTCCACAATGCGAAGAACGAAGCATAAGCCAATGCTGCCCTCAAAGAAGCGATACGCAAGTATGGGTATTTGTAGAGCAGGCGCAGCAAGGATTTCATCAATCCTGCATAAGTTTCTTGTGAACGGGCAGACAGCACGGGCAGCATCTTGTAAATCATCAGAAAGCATCCAAGCATAAACGCACAAGCGACGAAATAAACGGAACGCCATCCCCAAACATCAGCGAGAAAGCCACTGAATACCCGTGAACCAAGAATGCCTATTAGCAGACAGGATTGTATAATCCCCACGTTGCGCACCTTGTGTGCGGGTGCTGAATGATAAGACACCAACGGGATGAAGAACTGCGGCATGACCGAAGACGCTCCGGCAAGCAAGGATGCACCCCATACCCAATAGATGTTAGGGGCAAGTGCTATGGCAAGCAATGCGCACGATGAAACGATATAATTGGTCAATATCAGCTGCTTTCGTGAAACCAAATCGCCAAGCGGAATGACAAACACAAGTCCGACTACATAACCTATCTGGGTCAATGTCGCAACCATGCTGGCAGAAAAGTCGCTTACCCTAAAATCCTTTGCCATGCTGCCCAACAAAGGCTGGTTGTAGTAGCAGTTGGCAACGGAAAGCCCGGTAGCGACTGCCATCAGAGCCAGCAGAGGTGCCGGAATGCCATGGTTTTCTCTCAATTCATATTTCATCATTTATTCCTCCTTTCAGTATGACACAACTTTCAATCCAATCAAGGAGGCAATGAGCGTGAACAGGAAGAAAAGCCGTATGGGAGTGGCCGGCTCTTTGAAAACGAATATCCCAATCAAGACCGTGCCGACCGCTCCGATACCCGTCCAAATGGCGTATGCCGTGCCCAAAGGCAAAGTCTGAACCGCTTTGGCAAGTAATGCCATACTCAATACCGTGGAAGCCAAGAAACCGCTTCCCCACAGATAAAAACCAATACCTGATGCCTCTCTCGTTTTTCCCAAGCAGAATGTAAGGCTTACCTCAAACAATCCTGCCAAAAATAAAATTATCCAATTCATACCTATGATTTATTAAATTCGGGTGCAAAAGTAAGCAAGTAATTTCTAACCGTTTTTTACATTTGGTAAAAACGGCTTTTGCATTTGGCAAAAAACAGCTGTTTGTATCTGTTTCTGTGCGTTATTTTATAATTTTGTACCACAACAAAATGACTTATGGATATAAAGGAAATCATCAACCTGAGATATGCCATGCCGGATGCATCTTTGGACAAGTTGCGGCAATGCCTGACGGAAGTTTCCTATCCCAAAGGCTTCCGCGTGCTGGAAAGTGGCAAGGTGGAGAAGGACATCTTTTTCATCAAGAAAGGCATTGTCCGCGCCTATACTTCGGTGGACGGAAAGGACATTACCTTTTGGGTCGGCAAGGAAGGGGCGACTCTCGTTTCCATGAAAGGATACGTGAACGATGAGCCGGGATATGAAACGATGGAGCTGATGGAGGATTCAGTCCTGTATGTATTGGAAAGAAAAAAACTGAAAGAATTGTTTTCAGAAGACTTGCACATCGCTAATTGGGGGCGGCGTTATGCGGAAATGGAATTACTTGCCACTGAGGAACGATTGATTTCCATGTTGTCTGCCATCGCTTCGGAACGGTATAAGGAGTTGTTAGAGAAAGAGCCTGATTTGTTGCAACGGTTACCATTGGGAAGTATCGCAACCTATTTAGGTGTCACACAAGCGAGCTTGAGCAGGATTAGAGCACAAATAAAGTGACGTTTCAATCAGCGGGTAGCAAGCGGTTTTGGTCTGCCCAAAACACAAACTTGCTACCCTCCCGTTGGCATTGTTTACAAACCCAAGCCTTTGTCCTTTCTGTGCGGTGCAACCGTCCTCCTAATGGATGAGAACAGCTTGTTGAACTGCTCCTTGAACCATTCGCCAATCAGTTGCCTGTTGATGGCAAGTGCGAGTTTCGATTTGTCTTTCGGGTCCTTCACCACTTGGAAGCCTGCCCTTTCGGTCTTAAACTTCCGCTTGTGTTCCTCCGAATAGAGTTCGCCCTCGTAGAACAACGGCTTGCCGCTGATAAGCGTGGCAGTCTGCTTCTCGTTGAAGCCGACTTTGAGGCAGAACTTCTCCATATACACCAACTCTTGGAACAGCGGAAACCATTTCTTGGCTTTCTGAATAACGGATTTCAGGAATGACACTTCCTTTTGGTGTTCCGCTTCCTTGTCCGCCATTTCCCTGCGGTGCTTGGCTTGCAGTTCCATAAGCTGGCGGCTGTGTTCCTCCTGCTGCCGCTGCATTTGCCGTTGCAACAGTTCGATGCTTTCGTTACGGACGGCAACCTCGCCTTGCAGGGTGCGGTTGTCGGCTTCCAGTTCTTTTAGCTTGCCGCTGCCCAAAAGAGAACCGACCTTTGCCACGAGTGCCGTCTTCGCTTCGGTCTTGGCGGCTTCCAGCTTCTCCGACTTGATTTCCTTTCGCACTTCGTCAAGCTGCCGTTCAGCCTGTTGTTGTGCGGTCTGCAACTGCCTTACGTTGGCTTCAAGCTCTCCCGTCTGCCGTTTCAGGTCACGGTAGTATTGGGCGGTGGTGGTATGCCGTGCTTCCGAACCCCGTATGCCACGCTGTAAGCCGTATTTCGCCATTGCTTTTGCGTAAATCTGTACAAGGGATATTCCTCTTTGCAATCAAAAGAGTTAGAAGAATTACCTCATTTGGGGATAATGAGTAGACAACTGTCCTATTTGCCGTGGTCTGCATCGCTTTGCTTGTTCGGCTAACCCTTCCGTAGAATAAAGGTACAAAATAAGAACAGAAGAAAGAATATCTATGTCTTTCTTTCTTCTGTTTATAAATGGAACAAAATAACGAAAATCAAATAAGTTCAGTTGCTATCTATTCTTACCACTCGGAAACCAACATTGGCATAGCCTTGCGAGCCG
>NZ_NFJG01000143.1:0-9405 GCF_002159755.1 Bacteroides sp. An269 | reverse complement strand
TGACGAAGAACAGGAGCGGAAAGGACCAAAAAATCGCCCAAAGCACACACGAAAACGGATACATCAAGCCAAGAAAAACTTTTTGGAGAAATTCAAAACAGCTTCTAAATGTGGCGGTAAAGATAGGTAATATTGGCGTCTTGTCCAAAACCTGCCGGATTTTGTGTGTAGGATGTGGAGAAAACTCTTCCCTTCATCTTGGTTTTCATGCTGAAAAGCATGTCAAATCATTTATATTTTCGGTCAAAATGCGCATGATAGCGTATGATTGATTCGCTTATCTTTGCAGCAAAAGAAAATTTGGTAACATTAAACTCGGAACAGGCTATGACAAAATGCTTTTTCGCCGTCGACCTCGGGGCTACCAGCGGGCGTACGATAATAGGCTCTTTCACTCAGGAAGGACTGGTAACAGAAGAAATGAACCGTTTCCCCAATCATATCATCGAGACGGGGGGACACTTCTACTGGGATATCTACGAACTTTACCGGAACATTCTGGAGGGGCTGAAACGGGCTGCGGCGCGTGAGGACATCGAAATCACTTCGATCGGCATCGATACGTGGGGCGTGGATTTCGTGTGCGTGGGCAAGGACGGAAGCCTGCTGCGCCAGCCTTATTCGTACCGCGACCCGCATACCGAGGGCGCTCCCGGGAAGTATTTCGAACGGGTGCCGCGCAGCCGGGTGTATGAGTTGACCGGCATTCAGGTGATGAACTTCAATTCCATATTCCAGCTCGACACGATGCTCCGCCACAAGGACAGTGCGCTGGAAGCGGTAGACAAGCTCCTCTTTATCCCCGACGCGCTGAGCTATATGCTTACGGGCGAGATGGTGTGCGAATATACCATTGCCTCTACCGCCCAGCTGGTGAACGCGAAGACGCGCCGCCTGGAGCCCGAGCTGCTGAAAAGCCTGATGCTGGACGAAGACAACTTCGGCCGCTTTGTCTATCCGGGCGAGACCGTGGGCACGCTTACCGAAGAGGTGCAGCGCATCACCGGGCTGGGAGCCGTGCCCGTGATTGCCGTAGCCGGACACGATACGGCATCGGCGGTGGCTGCGGTTCCTGCGCAAAACAAGAACTTCGCTTACCTGAGCAGCGGCACGTGGTCGCTGATGGGGGTGGAGACCGATGTGCCGGTCATCAACGCCGATACCGAAGCTTTGAACTTTACGAACGAAGGCGGAGTGAACGGTACCATCCGTCTGCTGAAGAATATCTGCGGCATGTGGCTCTTGGAGCGTTGCCGTGCCGGATGGGGCGAGACTTCGTATCCCGAACTGATAGCCGAGGCGAATGCCAGCGAACCGTTCCGCAACCTGATTGCGCCCGATGACCCTGTCTTCGCCAACCCTGCGGATATGGAAGAAGCCATCAAGGCGTATTGCACGGCACACAAGCAGCCTGCCATCGAGACGCGCGGGCAAATCGTGCGCTGCATCTTCGAGAGCCTTGCCTTGCGCTACCGCCAGGTGCTGGAAAACCTTCAGACGCTTTCGCCCAATCCGATAGAAGTGTTGCACGTCATCGGCGGAGGAAGCCGCAACGAGCTGCTCAACCAGTGGACGGCAAATGCCATCGGCATCCCCGTGGTTGCGGGTCCGTCGGAAGCTACTGCCGTGGGCAATATCATGATTCAGGCGCTGGCTGCCGGAAAAGCTACCGACATCCAGCTGATGCGTCGCTTCGTGAGCCAGGCGATTCCGCTCAAGACCTTCCAGCCCCAGCACAAAGAGGTATGGGACGCCGCTTATTTGCAGTTTAAGACGGTGACACAATAATATAAATAGGAGTTAAAGGGGAGTTATTTCAGGGAGTTAAAAGGAGTTAGAAGCCAATACTTTTACTAATGGAAGCCATAGCAGAACTATTGGCATTTAACTCCTGCCGAAGGCATAACTCCTTTTTACTCCCTTTAACTTCCCCAAATAATTCCTTCTATTCAATAAAACTTATTCATTAACATAAAAAACAATACTATTATGAAAGAAGAACTCGTAAACAAAGCGTATGAAATCGCGAAAGAACGCTATGCGGCTGTAGGCGTAGACGTGGAAAAAGTAATGGAAACCATGCAGGACTTCCACCTGTCGCTGCACTGCTGGCAGGCAGACGATGTCATCGGATTCGAAACCGGAGCAGGCTCGCTGACCGGAGGTATCCAGACCACCGGAAATTATCCCGGACGTGCACGCAACATCGACGAGCTGCGCCAGGATATCCTGAAAGCCGCTTCGTACATTCCCGGTACTCACCGCTTGAACCTGCACGAAATCTACGGTGACTTCCAGGGTGAACCCGTAGACCGCGACCAGGTGGAGCCACGTCATTTCCAAAGCTGGATGGACTGGGGAAAAGAACACAACATGAAGCTCGACTTCAACTCTACTTCTTTCTCGCACCCGAAAAGCGGGAGCCTGACATTGGCTAATCCCGACGAAAGCATCCGCCGGTTCTGGATTGAGCACACCAAGCGTTGTCGTGCCGTGGCGGAAGCCATGGGCGAGGCACAGGGCGACCCCTGTATCATGAACGTATGGGTGCACGACGGAAGCAAGGACATCACCGTGAACCGCATGAAATACCGCGAACTGCTGAAGGATTCGCTCGACCAGATTTTCGCTACCGAATACAAGAACATGAAAGACTGCATCGAATCGAAAGTGTTCGGTATCGGACTGGAAAGCTATACCGTAGGCTCGAACGATTTCTACATCGGCTATGGCGTATCGCACAACAAGATGATTACGTTGGATACCGGTCACTTCCACCCGACCGAGAGCGTTGCCGACAAGGTTTCGTCGCTCCTGCTCTACGTGCCCGAACTGATGTTGCACGTGAGCCGTCCTATCCGTTGGGACTCGGACCACGTGACCATTATGGACGACCCGACACTGGAACTCTTCCAGGAAATCGTGCGTTGCGGCGCGCTCGACCGCGTGCACTACGGCCTCGATTACTTCGATGCCAGCATCAACCGCATCGGCGCGTACGTTGTGGGTAGCCGTGCGGCACAGAAATGCATGCTCCGCGCGCTTCTCGAACCGCTTGCGCAGCTCCGCCAGTACGAAGCAAACGGCCAGCTGTTCGAACGCCTCGCCCTGCTGGAAGAAGCCAAAGCGTTGCCTTGGAACGCCGTATGGGACATGTTCTGCCTGAAGAACAACGTGCCGGTAGGCGAAGAATTCATTGCCGAGGTAGAAAAATACGAGGCAGACGTGACATCGAAACGCGGTTAATCCTTGCCCGGGAGAAGTTCTAAAAAACGATTCAGATAATGGATATAGTAATCGGACTATTGATTATTGCTATCGGCGCGTTCTGCCAGTCGAGCTGTTACGTGCCGATTAATCGGATAAAAGACTGGAGCTGGGAGTCGTACTGGCTGGTTCAGGGCGTGTTTGCCTGGCTGGTTTTCCCGCTGCTGGGTGCGTTGCTGGCTGTTCCTGCGGGACACAGCCTTTTTGAGTTGTTTGCCGGTGCAAGCGGGCTGGATGTGGCAATGACCATCCTTTTCGGTGTGCTGTGGGGCGTGGGCGGACTGACTTTCGGGCTTTCGATGCGCTACCTTGGCGTGGCGCTGGGACAAAGCATCTCGCTGGGCACGTGCGCCGGTCTGGGCACCATTCTGGCTCCGGTGATACTGAACGTCTTCTATCCCGAGGCGCATCATCTGGAGAAGCTGACGGCTTCGGTCATCATCGGCGTGGTGGTGACGCTTGTGGGCATTGCCATCATCGGCGTGGCGGGCAACATGAAGTCGCAGAGCCTGAGCGAAGAGGAGAAAAAGGCGGCGGTGAAGGACTTCAATTTCCCGAAAGGCATTGCCATCGCCCTGCTGGCAGGGTTTATGAGCGGTTGCTTCAATGTGGGGCTGGAGTTTGGCTCGTCTATCCACTTCGAGGAGTCGGCGGATATGTTCAAGACGCTTCCGGCAACGTTCCTCGTCACGCTGGGCGGTTTTGTGACGAATGCCGTGTATTGTTTCTTCCAGAACGGGAAGAACCGCACGTGGGGAGACTATCGTAAAGGCAATGTATGGACGAATAACCTCGTCTTCTGTGCCCTGGCTGGCGTGTTGTGGTATAGCCAGTTCTTCGGGCTGGCACTCGGCAAGGGCTTCCTCACTTCGTCGCCCGTGCTGATGACTTTCGCCTTCTGCATCCTGATGGCGCTCAACGTGGTGTTCTCGAACGTGTGGGGCATCATCCTGAAGGAATGGAAAGGCTGCTCGCCGAAGACCATTACGGTATTGGTCATCGGTCTGGCGGTGCTCATCGTGTCATCGTTCCTGCCTCAGTTGCTGGGGTAAGCTTCTTTTTTCACCACAGATTACACGGATTAGAAAATTAATTATTTAATCTGTGTAATCTGTGGTGAAGAACTCATAAACTTAAAAACGAAAGAACTTATAAACTTAAAACGATATGGAATCAATATTGAACAACCGTCCGGCACTGGCTGCCGAGATTGGTAAAGTAGCAGAAGTCGCAGGCTATCTGTGGCAGAAAGGCTGGGCTGAACGCAACGGCGGAAACATCACCATCAACATCACCGAATACGTGGACGATGCCATCCGAACGATGCCCGCTATCAGCGAAGTGAAACAAATCGGTGCGGTACTTCCCCAATTGAAGGGATGTTATTTCTATTGCAAAGGCACGCAGAAACGGATGCGCGACCTGGCACGCGACCCGATGGCAAACGGCTCGGTTATCCGTATTCTGGATGATTGTGCCAGCTATGTCATCATCGCCGACCAGCCGGTGATGCCTACTTCTGAGTTGCCTTCGCACCTGAGTGTGCACAACTACCTGCTTTCGAAGGGTATGAACTACAAGGCATCGCTCCACACTCACCCCATCGAACTGGTGGCGTTGACCCATAACCAGAAGTTTATGCAGAAGGATGTCGCTTCCAACCTCTTGTGGAGCATGATCCCGGAGACGAAGGCATTTTGTCCGCGCGGCTTGGGAATGGTTCCCTACAAATTGCCCAGCTCGGTAGAACTGGCTGAGGCGACCATCAAGGAACTGGATGACTACGATGTGGTGATGTGGGAAAAGCACGGCGTGTTTGCCGTAGATACCGACATCATGGCGGCGTTCGACCAGGTGGATGTGCTCAACAAATCGGCACTGATTTACATCGCGGCGAAGAACATGGGCTTCGAACCCGAAGGCATGAGCCAGGAGCAGATGAAGGAAATGTCAGTGGCTTTCAATTTGCCGAAATGATGAGTTTTTCACCACAGATTACGCAGATTAAATAATTAATTTTCTAATCTGTGTAATCTGTGGTGAGATAAAAATAACCTTTAAACAAAACAGAACTATGTACAGAATGATTTTGAACGAAACCTCGTATTTCGGTGCGGGATGCCGCGAAAGCATTGGCACGGAAGCGCAGCGCAGAGGTTTCAAGAAAGCGTTTTTCGTGACCGACAACGATTTGATTCGTTTTCACGTGGCAGATAAAGTGATTGAAGTGTTCGACAAGAACAACATCCCTTACGAAGTGTATAGCGACGTGAAGGCAAATCCCACCATCGCCAACGTGCAGCACGGCGTGGAGGCTTATAAAGCTTCGGGAGCCGATTTCATCGTAGCATTGGGCGGAGGCTCGGCGATTGATACCGCCAAAGGCATCGGTATCGTGGTGAATAATCCCGAATTTGCCGATGTGCGTTCGTTGGAAGGGGTTGCCGATACCCGCCATAAAGCGGTTCCGACTTTTGCATTGCCTACTACGGCAGGTACGGGAGCCGAAGTGACCATCAACTATGTCATCATCGACGAGCAGGCTCAAAAGAAAATGGTATGTGTCGACCCGAATGACATCCCGTGTGTAGCGATTGTCGACCCCGAATTGATGTATTCCATGCCCAAAGGCTTGACCGCCGCTACGGGTATGGATGCCCTGACCCACGCCATCGAAAGCTACATTACGCCGGGTGCGTGGCTGATGTCGGATATGTTCGAACTGAAGGCTATCGAAATGATTGCCGGGAACCTGAAGGCTGCGGTAGATAATGGCAACGACCCGGTGGCGCGTGAAGCAATGTCGCAGGCACAATATATCGCCGGTATGGGGTTCAGCAACGTAGGGCTGGGCATCGTACACTCGATGGCTCATCCGCTAGGTGCGCATTATGACACACCTCACGGCGTGGCAAACGCATTGCTCTTGCCTTATGTGATGGAGTATAATGCCGAATCGCCGGCGGCTCCCAAGTATATCCATATCGCCAAGGCAATGGGAGTGGATACGGAAGGCATGACCGAGGCAGAAGGGGTGAAAGCAGCCATCGAGGCGGTGCGTGCCCTCTCGCTCAGCATCAACATCCCGCAGAAGCTGCACGAAATCGGTGTGCGCGAGGAAGACCTGCACCAGTTGGCAATCGATGCCTTCAACGATGTCTGCACCGGAGGCAATCCGCGTCCCACTTCGATAGAAGACATCGAAGCCCTGTATCGCAAGGCATATTGATATCTTTTTATATAAAATGGAGGAGGCCCGTTGTGGTCTCCTTTTTAATTTGTATATTTGCCATAATCCGTAAAATCCACACGTATGGCAAAATTATACAATGATACAGGCATGGAACTGAAATATCTTATCGTAAATGATAAAGACCGGAGCTTCGGGCTTTCAATCAATACGGTAGGTTATCAATCGATTCGTCCTAATTCTCCTTATCCGGTGCGGAATCATCCTACAGGATATTTTTTTAATGCCCAAAAAGGACGTGTCCTGCGTGAATATCAGTTGCTTTACATTACGAAAGGGCAAGGTTCTTTTGCATCCGATGATACTCCTGACCGGCAGGTGGGAAAAGGGCATCTGATTGTTCTTTTTCCCGGACAATGGCATACATACAAGCCGGATACGGCAACGGGATGGAATGAATATTACATTGGATTTGAAGGGACAATGGCCGACCAGCTTGTCAGGAATTCTTTTTTGACAAAAGATAACCAGGTGCTCGACATCGGACTGAATGAGGAGCTGGCCATGTTGTTTTCGCGTGCATTGGAGGTAGCTGAGGAGGATAAGACGGCGTCACAACAATATTTGGCAGGGATTGTATTGCATATGATTGGGTTGGTGCTTTCCGTATCCCGGAATAATGTGTTTGAAAAAGATAATGTGTCCGAGAAGATGGAACAGGCCAAAATTATCATGAACGAAAATCTTTGTCGGGAGATAGATCCGGAACAGTTGGCGGCACGGTTGAATCTCAGCTATTCGTGGTTTCGCAAGGCGTTTAAAGATTATACGGGATATGCTCCGGCAAAATATTTTCAGGAACTGAAAATGCGGAAAGCCAAGCAATTGTTGGTCGGAAGTACGCATTCGGTGAAGGAAATCTGCTTTATGTTGGGATATACATCTACCGAGCATTTTTCGAATTTGTTTAAGAAACATGCAGGGATTACACCATTGAAATACAGGGCATTCGGTAGGGATTTAAAATAATACCGGAATATTTCCTGTATATATATTCTGCATTTCGGTAAAAATGCTTATCTTTGCAGCCCGTTAAATGATAGAAAGGCTATGAAGGTTTTATTACAACATATTACTCCATGTATGTGTGCGTGTCTGCAAGAGAAGACGCACAGGAGGTTTGTTGTGCATTGGTTTACGGGCTTTATCTAAATGGTCGACAAGTAGGGAAGGTACGTTCTGTACTTTCCATTCCGGTTGTTTTTATAACAATGAATATCCTTTTTTCAGCCAATACATCCTTCATACATCAAGTCAAGAATACTTTTTGTAGAGATTCAAAAACGTTTCTAAACAGGCTCTTGGGGTGATATAAGGGAATGTATTGCTCTGTTTTATTTCTAAAGCTTAATGTGTTAGTTATGTTTACGGTTTTGTTCCTGTTGTTTATAGGGATAGGAATCGGTTATGTGTTTCGTCGGGTGACTTTTTTGCATCAAGTAGAGAAGACCGTTTCCTATACCGTGTTATTGATGTTATTTGTATTCGGCATCTCCATCGGGTCGAACGATGAGTTGGTTTCAAATTTGGATAAGTTTGGTTATCAGGCGGCTTTTCTCGCTGTATTGGGAACGATGGGTAGTCTGGTAGGAGGGTATTTCGCATACCGTTTTCTATTTAAGAAAGAAAGGAGGAACGATGAAGAATAGTTTGCTTATTATTTGTGTCTTTACGCTGGGTGGTATGTTAGGGGCTCATCATTGGGTTCCTTCAGAATGGGTGAAAGGGAATACCACGATGTTGATTCTTTATGCCCTGATTCTTCAAGTTGGCATTGGTATTGGTTCTAATAAGAATTTGAAAGAGATGCTTCATGCATTGAATTTCAAGATGTTGCTTGTCCCTTTGTCTACTATTGCAGGGACTTTGCTTTTTTCTTTTTTTGCCAGTTTTTTTCTGACGCATTGGGGTACTGCCGATTGCATGGCGGTGGGAAGCGGCTTTGCCTATTATTCTCTCTCATCGGTACTGATAACCGAAATTAAGAGTGCATCGGTGGGAGTGCAGGTTGCAGCGGAATTAGGTACATTGGCTCTATTGGCAAATATCATTCGGGAAATGATTTCGTTGTTGGGAGCCCCCTTCTTTACACGGGTTTTTGGTAGGTTGGCACCTATTTCGGCTGCAGGCATCAATTCAATGGATGTAATGTTGCCGTTGGTGTATCGGTACTCGGGGAAAAATTTAGTGCCATTAGCTATTTTGCATGGAATAATTCTGGAAATGAGTGTTCCTTTACTCATATCTTTCTTTTGTCGATAAAGTAAAGGATTTTATACCAGGTACGGTATGGATTTGTGCATCTTTATGGGGCATAGATAGGCATAGACAGACATAGCTCTTGTTTTTTGTTTCTGGAATTTATGCGTCATTTTCGTAAAAAAGATGATGTGCACATTGTCTTTATATACGGTGACATATGCGAAATGTGCAAATAAATACTGCGAGAAGTATCGTTCTCTTTTTATACGCACTTATATGTACGGGTCAACGGATATATCTTCCATGCCCCCGTTCATATAGGTGCTTTTTTGTATCCTTGCCTTCGGTTTTCTGTTGTTATATATATAATAAGGAGTATTGTTATTCTTACTAAGTTTTTTCCAGGTGTAAATATTTCCATATATATCTGTGAATATCAGCATTTTGCATATTTCACATGAAAAAAGTTTCAAAAAAAGTTCTCCAGTTGCTTGCAGTTCCGGTAAAAAGGCGTACCTTTGCAACCGCTTTCCGAAAGGGACGCCGCCTGAAAGGGTGACGGTCGGCGGGGGCGGCGAAAAAATATTCCGAAAAATTTGGAGGAATGGAAAAAACGCCTTAACTTTGCAGACGCTTTCCCTCAAAAACGGGAGCAAGATCTTTGATATGATTTGGATACAGGAAAC
>NZ_NFJG01000142.1:0-9630 GCF_002159755.1 Bacteroides sp. An269 | reverse complement strand
AAAAATGTTATATCTTTAAAGGTACCAAACAATAAAGTTATGACACAGTATCCAACCGACCTGACTGAAAAACAGTGGCAAGTTATAAAAAATATTTTAGAGCCGCAAGTGAGGGACCGAAAACATTCGCTTAAAGAGATAATGAATGCAATCCTTTATATCAACAAGACCGGCTGCCAGTGGCGTATGCTTCCCTCTGACTTCGCCCCTTGGCAAACCGTCTATTGCTATTTCCGTAAATGGAAGCTTGAAGGCGTGTTTGAAGAGGTGATGGATACCTTGCACGCTTTCATCCGTAAACAGGCAGGGCATCAGGAAAGCCCCAGCCTTGGCATCATGGATTCCAGAAGTGTGAAGACTTCCCATCATGTTGATTCTGACCGCGGTATAGACGGGAACAAGAAAATCAAGGGGCGGAAAGAGCACATCATTGTCGATACGCTTGGGCTTCCGTTAGCCGTCGCAATCCATGAAGCCAACCTGCATGACAGCAAGGGTGCCCCACAAGCCATAGAAAAACTCGCTTATAAATTTCCGCGTTTGGTTAAAATCCTGGCAGATGGAGGCTACAGGGGAGGTTTGGTCGATTGGGTCAAGAAGAAATTCGGATGGATATTGGAGGTCGTACTCAGAGCGGATGAATGCCCATCCAAATTTCAGGTGCTGCCCAAACGATGGATTGTAGAACGCTCTTTCTCATGGCTGGAAAACTTCAGAAGGCTGACTATTGATTACGAGTTCCTTGCTGAAACTGCGGAAGCCATGGTACAGATTGCATTCATCCAAATCATGCTTAACAAATTTATCGAATGAAATCAAAACAGCTTCTAAAAACTTAATATCTAAAAACTTAATATCTTTCATAATGGAATTTTTTCTTATACTTCGGGCTGCATTAATTTGTGCATTTTGTATATGTCATGTAGTAGAGACGATGTGCACATCGTCTCTACAGAAACAGTGCGAAATGTTCAATGAAATGCACAAATTCATGTCGTACATGGTATAATTTCGGATGCCAAGGTGCAATTGGATATCAGCTCTATCTGCTTCAACGTTCTCTTTTAATATACTAATGGGCTGTTCGCCATGTACTGGTTTAAACCAGATGGCAGGGGAATCGGAGACATTTCTCTTGAACTCCTCAATTTTTGCAGGAGAATATTCCAGCAATCCTACTACTACTACAACGTTTGCCGAATCAAGCACATAGCAATAGATGAAATTGCTTGCCTTGTAATCTTTATTCTTTATCATGTGGTCGGTCAGTTCATCCATTACCTGATTCAGATAATTATAAGAAAATTTGCAAGGCTTGAAAACAAGGTTGCCGGCATTTTCCGTCATCGATTTTATCTGCGCTTGCCCGCTTTCGTTCGTAGCCAACACAACCAATTGTTTTTGGTCGTTAATGAAACATCCGCCATAGTAATCGGGATAGATAGAGGTTGCACTACGGGCGGCGGCCTGCTTGAACCCTGCTATCAGCTTCGCATGGGTTTCCAACGCTTTCTCTTCGGTATTCACTTGAAGAGCAGGTTCACTCTGAGCATTGACTTCTGTCAATACTTCGTTTTCTGAACACGATATCAATTCCATCGGAATCAGTACCAACAATCCGATTAAACAATAAATTCTTTTCATGATTATTGGTTTTTATATTAAACATTCTCAAAGATAGGCTTTTTCGTGATAGTCTGTTACATCTCCCGCCTTTTTAACTTCCTATTTTAACATTATGAACGGATCGCCTGTCCGTGCCGGGGCATCTCTTGCGTTACACACCTAATACGATGTTTGCATCAATGCTTAATTTCCGGCTTATCTCACGGGCTACTTTCAGTGTAGGTTCGCATTTCCCGGAGATGTAATCGCTTAGACGTGAAGGGCTGACGCCAATCAGTTTAGCCAAAGACTTCTGGTTCAACCCCATTTCGTACATACGGAGTTTGAGGATGTCGACAAGCGTAGGTTCTCCCAATGCGAAATGCTCTTCCGAATAGTCAGCAACAAGGTTGGACAGCAATTCCAATTCGATGCTGCTAGGGTCATCAAGAGGCGTCTCGTCCGTAACCAACGGAAGAAGTTCCTCGACTCTTTTTACAGCCCAATCGTATTGAGCTTTTGTTTCTATCTTTGTCATAAGTTTAAATTTTAGAGCAATCAGCTATTTTGTCATATTCCGAATGAGTCCCAATGAAACGGATATAAACAAACTTTATCGTGAATTTTATTACTACAATCAGCCTGTAATTATTACCTTTGATATTGAATACGTAATGCTGGTTGCCTACGTTATCCACACTGTTAAACGATTTCTTTACATCGGCAAAACACGTCCATTGGCTCTTCTTGACTATAGTGGCCCATTCTTGCAAAGCCACTTTCGCATCGGGATGAGTCTCCGAATACTCTTTTATCGCCTGTTCTGTAAATATTCTCATTGGGCCGTTTGATTATCACAGCACAAAGATAGGAAAAGAGTTCTGATTTTCAAAACAATATTTTGATATTTATAATTATGCTATAAAAATAGCGGTACCCCGAAAGATACCGCTATATGCAACTCGGTGTTTCCGTGTTCTATTTTTAATTACAGCTCCTTAATGCTGATAGCTACGCCGCCGCTGGGTGCAAGGCGTTGCTTCAGCACGGTTTTGCTTGAGACTTTCTTGGTGGAGATGACGTAGTCTTGCGGGTTGGTTCGCCAGTCCGCTTTCTTGCCGTCGGCATAGATAGTCGCTTCGTATTTCTTGCCTTCGGGCAGGAAGCTGAGGTCGATGACGGCTTCGCGCGCGTTTTCGTCGGTGATGCCGCCGATGTACCACTCGTTCTTGCCTTTTGCCTTGCGGGCTATGGTGATGTAGTCGCCCGGTTCGGCTTCTAAGATGTAAGTATTATCCCAGTCTACCGCCACGTCTTTGATGAACTGGAAAGCGTCGAGGTGCTTCTCGTAGCTTTGATAGAGGTCGGCAGCCATTTGGAACGGGCTGTACATCGTGACGTAGAGGGCAAGCTGCTTCACTAACGTGGTGCTCAGTTTCGCTTGGTTCGAGCCGTATTGCGAAAGGTCGCATTCGAAGATGCCCGACGTATAGTCCATCGGATCTCCCATCAGGCGGGTAAAGGGCAGGATAGTGGTATGGTCGGGACGGTTTCCTTTGAAGGATTCGAACTCGGTGCCGCGTGCCGATTCTTGCGCAATCCAGTTAGGATAGGTGCGGCACATACCGGTGGGGCGGACGGCTTCGTGCGAGTTGACCATAATCTTATATTGTGCAGCCGTTTCCGCCACGCGGTTGTAGTGGTTCACCATCCATTGTCCGTCGTGGTGCTCGCTGCGCGGGATGATTCCTCCTACGTAGCCCGTCTTCACGGCATCGTATCCGTATTTCTTCATAAAGCGGAAGGCATCGTGCATCTGGCGTTCGTAGTCGGCTACCGATGAGGTGGTTTCGTGGTGCATGATGATTTTCACGCCCTTCTCTTTGGCATAGCGTTGCAGTTCTGCCACATCAAAGTCGGGGTAAGGCTTGTCGAAGTCGTAGATGAATTCCTTGCTGTAGGCATAATTGTCTTCCCAGCCTTCGTTCCAGCCTTCCACCAATACGGCGTCAAACCCGTGCCTCGAGGCGAAGTCGATGTATTCTTTTACGTGTGCCGTGTTGGCTCCGTGGTGTCCGTTCGGTTTCAGCTTCGTATAATCGGTCTTGCCGATAACGATGTCCTGCGTATCGGTGTATGCCCACGTGGAGCCTTGCCCCGTGAAGTATTCCCACCATACGCCGACATACTTCGTAGGATGAATCCACGAGGTATCCGCCAGCTTGCAAGGTTCGTTCAGGTTCAAGATGAGGCTGGAAGCCAAGATGTCACGGGCATCGTCGCTTACTACGATGGTACGCCACGGCGTAACGCTTCCGGTCTGCACGTAGGCTTTCGTGCCATTGCGGTCGGGCGTAAGATGCGTGCTGAGTACGAAGCCTTTGTCGTCCAGATTCAGCTGCATGGCAGGATAGTTCACCAGTGCGGCTTCGTGGATGTTGATGTATAACCCTTCAGCCGATTTCAGCATCAACGGCGATTGTACGGCAAGGTTCGGGGTAGCCGAACGGATGGCGAGCGGCTCCTGGCGCACGCTGTCAATCAGGCTTGCCACTTCCGAGAGTTTCGAAGTCGTAGTGGGATATTCGTTCGTATCATAGTCGCCCGGAAGCCAGAACGCCTTATGGTCGCCGGTCAGGCGGAATTCGGTCTCTTCTTCGTTCACCGTAAAATGGCGCAGTTCTTTCTGCACCGGGAACTCATAGCGGAATCCCAGCCCGTCATTGAACAGACGGAAACGGAGGTTCAGCAGCCAACCCGTTCCGTTTTGCTTCATGGCGATGAACAATTCGTTATGGTGGTCGCGGATTTCACTGTATTGTCCCCATACGGGCTTCCAGGTAGTGTTGCTTTCCGAAGTTTGTGTATCGGTCACCGTAAAGTTGCGGTCGAATTGATAATCGGGACGCACGCTGAATCCCAACTTGCTCTCCTTGATGACATCTTTTCCTTTGTATTGCAAGGAATAGACCGGTGTGCCTTCAGCCGAAAGGCGGAACTGCAGGGTCAGGTTTCCGTCCGGCGATTTCAGTGTCTGTGCAAACATTGTTCCTGCCCAGACAAGCAGGAACAGGCAGATCATGCTTAGTCGTTTCATAGAATGGTATGTTTTTTAGGTAAAGATTACTCCTTATTATATAATATGGCACAGCCCATGCGGAAGCCCGCAAGATACCTATTGATTTATCTCCTTGCGTGACCGCCCGCATTGCCTTCCGCAACCGCCCGTGTAGACCAACGTAACCGCTTACGTCAGCCTACACGGGCAGCCGCGTTTTTAACGTTTGGCTATACCGCTATATATAAAGAACAACCGAAAGCCCTGTTCCACTTATGCCTTTCGGAATAAAAAACAAGCCTTGTTATCCCCTACAGAAGGCGTTATAACCGCATTTCATTAAAAAATTATCGTTTTTCGATAAATTTTTCTCGAAAATCTTTGGTAGTATAAAAATAATGCGTACATTTGCATATCGATAAACGATAAATAATTATCGAATAGAGAACAAAACAAGATTAATAAAAACATTAAAGACATACGATTATGAAAAAGACATTTGTTACCAAAGCTATCGCCGCTATCTTCGCAACCGCTATGATGAGTTTCACAACCGCTACCGAAGCCAGTGCACAGAACACTTTTGTTTACGGACAAGACGGAAACACAATGACCGTTTCTACGCTGAATGCCGATGGCATCTCGATTACGCCGAAGCTGAAATACGAATACCAATACGATGCCAACGGGAACCTGACGGAAAAGAAAGCCTATCGCTGGAATGCCGATAACCGTTCGTGGCAACCCGCTTACCAGCTGAATTACCTTCCTGGCGACGGTATCTACCTGATTGACTATGCTGAATACGACAAGGCTTCGGGCGCGTTTACGCAAAACATCCAGACCAGCATCTATTACCAGCAAACCGAAAACGGTATGTTATTGACCGACATTCAGAGATAATCCACTTGATTCATTCACCTATTATCATATAAGGAGATACAATTATGGGACGCGTTATTAAACTTTTCATCTATTACCTGCTTTATACGTTCGCATTCACCGGCATCTTTTCCGGAGGCTATATGATAGCCAACCACACGTTGGAGTTTCCCCAATCCGATGCTACGGTTTTCCAGCTCACCATGTGGGCGCAAGTGCTCTCCACTTTGGCGGTAGGTGTTCACCTGCTGGTCTGGAAATATGTAAAGCGTGACCAGTTATCCCTAAGCTTCCCCAATGCCGGCAAGGTGATGCTTGCTTCTATTATCCTCATCGTGGGGATGGGATGCTGGACGAACTACCTGACCGAACTCACCGGATTGCCCGATACAATGGAAGAGATTTTCACCAAGGCAATGTACAACCCGTTGGGCGTTATCTCCATCGTCGTAATGGCTCCCATTGTGGAAGAACTTTTGTTCCGCGGAGGAATGCAAGGCCACTTGTTACGCAAATGGAAGAATCCCGCCTGGGCGATTCTGGTGTCTGCCCTTATCTTCGGTATCGTACATGGCAATCCCGTGCAAATGTTTTTCGCTTCCATTCTGGGATTGGTACTGGGCTGGGTATATTACCACACCGGAAGCCTGTTGCCCTGCATGTTGATGCACTTTATCAATAACGGCACCTCAGTATTGCTCTTCCACCTTTCGGGAGGGAAAGACGAAACCATGACCGAAGCCTTGGGCACGACCGGTGCCATTTGCCTTGCCCTCGTGGGTGTAGCATTGACCGTATGGAGCATCTGGTACATCAAGACCCGCCTGATTCCGAATCAGATAGCATGGAAAGAAACACCCGCTCCGGCAGAAGAAGTGATTGCATCAGAAAGTAAAGAACAAGCCTAATTCATCACGCTTATGAAAACCGTACGCATTTTAGGAATTATCGTGATATTGGCGCTGATAGGAGGTGCTCTTAAAGATGCCATTCCCGGATTTATAGACGGGTGGAATGATGCCGAAACCGATTCCCAACTGGTTCTGCCTGCCGACTTTAATTCGGTGTCTTTATCGGTAGAAGGATATAAAGACGGGATTCCTGATAGCCTGTTCAACCGGGCTATGCAAGCAAATGTACCCTGCGAAGTGAATGGGGTGAACACTTACGTGAAGCATAATTCATGGGTGCATGCCATGGGCTTTGTGATTCTACCTGTTATATTGCTCGTCTTTTATGGAGTTTATTGTCTGATACGCTTGTTGGTATCGGTAAGCCGGGGAGAAATATTGATTCGGAAGAACATACGCCGCCTGCGTTTCTTCATTTATCCGATAATGGCATTCTCTGCCTTGTACGAACTTCAGAACTATATCCTTTATCGGATTGCCACCAGCGAGCTGGTATCTTCCGGGTATGTGTTCGATGAGTTCCATTTGAAATATTCGTGGACTTTCATGTTGGTGATTGCCCTCTTGACCGAGATTTTCGCCCAAGCGGTACGCATCAAAGAAGAGAACGATTTAACCATATAAATAAACACTTCCGTTCGGCCTGTTTGCTTGCCTTGAAAAGTAATATATACTTCATCGCCAGTTTCAGTACTACTGAAACTCCCATAGAAGATATATTCAATGGCAAACACAGATATATTCGTTTGCGGAGGCATGTAAATAGTCTATAACGGGAATTTGAACAGCATTAAATAGTATATCTTATGAAATACATCAGCCTTTTAGGAATCATCACCATTATCGCCCTTTGCACGGAGTTCGTTTTACAGATGTCTGGCGGAGATGCAATAGAAAGCTTTAATGCCGGACGTGAAACCGGAGCACAACAAGCGGAAAGCGGTGCAAGTTATGTCCATTCTTTCCTTCTTCCCGTAAAAGCCAAAGTCATTCCCGAAGGAATGGAGGGGGAAGCCACCTTGCAACTTGCGGATGGGACAAAGACCGTGCCCTATAGTATTGCCGAAGTAAAATGCGAGGTGCGCCCCAGCTGGTTCATTGCGATAGCTCTTACCTTCGGCTCTTTCTTTGTTGCCCTTATCGGCATCTATTCCATTTATTGCCTGATCCGCTTGTTGATACGTGTGGCGAAACGTGATATTTTTTCCCGTCGCAACGTATACTGGATACGTTGGTTCGCCTACGTCAATGCCGGAATTTACCTGGGATTGATGCTCTTCGAATGGTTATTGGAGCGCGATGCGGTAAGCCAGCTCCGCATTCCGGGCTATCAGGTCATCGGCATCGAACATACCGTTTACGATTTCAGTTCCTTCTTTGTCATCGTCTTACTGGCAGAGGTCTATGCCGTAGCGGTAAAGATTAAGGAAGAACAGGATTTAACCATCTAAATTACACATTGCAAATTATTACGCCTTATGAAAAAAAGACTAAACCTCATCTGCTTGGGAATTGTGCTCGCCGTTCTTGTCTCCATGTCCTTCTTGTTCAGCACATTCTATTACGGTTTCAAGGCAGGGATTGACGCTTACGAACAAGGAGCGGCGGGAGTGGAAAAGCTTGACGTGACTTACAAGATGATTGGCACGATGCCGACCGATGTCATCACCAACGAAACCGCTACGGCTATCAATGAGAAAGACGGTTCCACCGTGTCTATTCTTCCTTTTATCAGTATGATAGGAATTCCGAACGAAAAAGCGGATGCTACCGATTCCATATTCCTTTCATTGCTGGACTGGATGGTGATAATATGTTGCATTTATGCCATAGTCCAATTCGTCAAAATGATTCGGAACATCCACCGCAACATCATTTTTGATTGGGCGAACGTGAAACGCCTGCGCCGGTTGGGCTTTTCGCTTATCCTCTGCTTCTGTTGCTCGTTGGTGACGTTCGCCATCAACAATCATTTAGTCTCTCAAGTGATAAGTTTGAAGGATTGTGACTTTTCCATTGCTTTCCAGTTTTCAGACCCGACATTGCTCATCGGCTTCACCTCCCTGCTGTTCGCCGAGATTTTTGCAATCGGGTTAAGGCTGAAAGAAGAGAATGATTTAACCATCTAAAAAACGGACCGCTTATGAAAACAAAACCCGATAAACAATTGGTGCAATATTGCGAAGCGCTGATGGTGCTTTCTGTCTTTAGCGCAACATGCTTTGGCGTATCGAACATTTTCCCAATCTGCTACGAGTTGGGCAAAGACGCAAGTGACACATTCATCTGGTTTGCCTTGGTGCAAGGCATAAAGGCATACGCGATGTTCTTCATCGCCGTCCTGCCCTACTTTCTAGTACGCAACGTACGGAACGGATCGGTCTTTACTTCCGCCAACCAGCGCATCCTGCTTGCCATTGGCGGCTCAACCGTTATTTCCGGCGCGCTTATCAATGCTATTATCAACTGTTCTCCCCTTGAGATGCCGACCGATACCAGCCTGTTGCTCATCATCATCGGATTGTTCATCGTCCTTGTCTCGCTGATGTTCAAGATAGGCATCCGCATGCAAGAGGAACAGGACCTCACCATTTAAACCCATTATGCCTATGAAACCGAAAAGCAACTATACCCGAGTAATGGCAGGATTTTACATCTTCCTGTGCCTTATCGCCTCGATGATTGTAGGCGAACTCATCTATTTTTTAGCGATAGTCCCATTGGTGCCCAAGCAGACTTGGCTTCCGCTCATGAATGTGGCTTGGGTTTATCTTGTGGTTGCTATCTATTACAAACTGACCCGCCGTTATACCAAATGGTGGAAGAAACTGGAAAATAAACAATAATGCCTATGCCGATAATAGTAAATCTTGATGTGATGATGGCGAAACGGAAGATTTCGCTGGGAGAGCTTGCCGAACGGATTGACCTGACACCGGCAAACCTTTCTATCCTGAAGACAGGAAAAGCCAAAGCGGTGCGCTTCTCCACGCTGGAAGCCATCTGCAAGGAACTGAATTGCCAGCCCGGCGACATACTGGAATACCAGGCGGAAGAATAACCGATATTCACCACAGAATTCTAAGACTTGCACAAGTTTTATGGCGGAATATTTTTGTTAAATAAGTTAAACGGGTGGGTTTCCCTGTCCCGTTTAACTTTTATAGTTCATAA
>NZ_NFJG01000141.1:0-9863 GCF_002159755.1 Bacteroides sp. An269 | reverse complement strand
ACATATAAACGCAAAATGCTGCCATACAACATATTACAGGACGAATATTCTTAAAACTGATGAAAAATGGCTGAAACGGGTACTCATTAATATAATTATACGCGCGCGAGGGGCACACAGGACAAAAAAAACATCCCCACACATCCTGACGGACATAAGTGGTAAGGCAGGACCACTTATGTGAAACGGCAGGACCACTTATGTGAAACGGGCAACCCACTTATGTTCATCAAAAGGCATGCTTGAATCTGGGAAATCCACAAGAATAATGGGACTAAAAGAGCAGACAAGACAAATGCATAAGTGAGAAACCAATACCAGCATAAGGTGTCTAATTTTTTGACACCAAGTGTCTAATTTTTTGACACTTCAAAAAAATGCTTATTATGTAATCACCTGATTATCAATTAAAATTTTATTTGGCACGATATTTGCTTAAGGAAAAGAGACAGCATACGACATATAGCATTTGAAATTGTAAAAAAGAGAATTAATAAATTAATACATACAACGAACATGAACCAAACGATTCTACGCAACCTGTTTTACACGCTGAAGCGGTTCCGCACGGCTTCATTCCTAAATTTATTAGGACTATCCGCCGCCTTTGCCGCCTTCATCGTAATTATGATGAAAACCCGTTATGAACAACAATTCGACACCTGCTATCCCGAACCCGAACGGCTGGCGGTGCTGAACCTTTCCATTGACGGGAAAGACAACGAGCTGGTGGTGGTGCCTCGCCCGTTTGTAGATGCTGCCATCCAAGAGACCACGGGAATCGAATGCGGCACCCTGCTTTCGATGCAATTCGGAAGTAATCTGGTATATACTGACCCGCACTATCCGAAATACATCAAGGAAAACGTTGCAGCTGTATATCCCGATTTTGCAAAGACTATCGGAATGACTTTCGTGGAAGGCAATGACGAAGGGCTGGACACCCCCAACGGAGCCATTATCTCGGAAAGCCAAGCCAAACGGCTTTTCCCTGACGGAAGCGCCATAGGTAAATACATCTATTTGGAAAGTCCACACCGAGCTACCGAGGAAACACAATTCAGGATTAGCGGAGTGTACAAGGAATTCCCGAAGAATGCCCAGCTTACCAATGACATTTTTTGCCGCATTGGAGAAAAATGGGACCTCAACCAGTGGGGAAACTTCAGCTATCTGGCTTTCGTCCGCCTGAAACCCGGAGTCACTTACGAAGAAGTCAACCGCCAATTGGTTCAGAACAAGATTATCAACGATAAGATGGAGAAGTCATCTGATTTCAAGGAAGTCAAACCCATGGTTATTCCTATCCGTGACGTGTACTACCACACCAAGCCGTGGTTCTACTTCAAGACGGGCGACCTGCAGCACACGCGCCTGATGATTCTCATCGCCATACTGGTCATCGGCATCGCCGCCGTGAACCTTATCAACTTCACCACCGCCCTCACCCCGATGCGCATCCGCAGCATCAACACGCAGAAGGTACTGGGAAGCTCTGTCGGCTCGCTCCGCACGGGACTGGTGCTGGAAGCCGTGTGCACCGTGTTGCTGGGCTGGCTGATTGCGCTGGGCATCGTAGCTTGCTTCACGCAGACACAGGCACTGGATGCGTTGGGTTTCAATCCCGCACTGAAAGACTATCTGCCCGTCATTTTCGGAAGCGTAGGCATCGCCCTGCTGACGGGTGTACTTGCCGGACTTTATCCGGCATGGTACATGACCTCGTTCCCACCCGCACTGATGCTGAAAGGCAACTTCGCCCTGAGTGGAAAAGGAAAACGGCTCCGCACCGCACTGGTCAGCTTCCAGTACTTCATCTCGGCATGCCTCATCGTGTGCTCCACCTTCATCTTCATGCAGAACGAATACCAGAAGAACATCCGCACCGGATTCGACCGCGACATGCTACTCATCGCCCAAATGCCTCAAAAACCTTTCCTGAGCCAGCCCTACAAGGCATTCGACCAGCAACTATTGGGCTATCCGGAGTTTGAAGGCGTAGCGTATGCCAACGATCGGATGGGAGGCGGAAACGTGTACAACATCCAGGGATTTACCATAGCCGAGCAACACGTACAGCCTTTCTATGTCCGCGTCTCTACCAACTTCCCGAAGGTGATGGGCATGAAGGTGACCGAAGGGCGCGACTTCCTGCCCGGCGACTCCGTAGGGCGGAACGTAAGGCACTATATCGCCACTAAAGAATTTAAGAAGATGTATAACCTGCCCACCGGACAGGAACTGAATGCCGACTGGATGGGGAAAGCCGAAATCACGGGCTACGTGGACAACGTGGCGTTCACCTCGAACCGCATCACCGCCTTTAGCGGAACGCCCTTCGTATTTACTCCTAATTTATACGATGATGACGTGCTTCCTTTCGGCTATATCCGTGTAAAAGCCGGAAGCGACCCTGCGCAAGCCCTGAGCCACGCCCGCGAAGCCTTCGAGAAGAGCTTCCCCGGCTATGCTGCCGAGATTGATTTCTTCGACAACGTATATAAGAAGCTCTATACCGCCGAGACCAACCAGCAACAGGTAGTCATCGCCTTCAGCGTGCTTGCCATCCTCATCTCGCTGGTGGGCGTGTTCGGGCTGACCATTTTCGAAACGCAATACCGGCACAAGGAAATCGGGGTGCGCAAGGTGTTCGGTGCCAGCACGAGCCAGATATTGTGGCAATTCAACCGTGCCAGTCTGAAAGTCGCCATCCTTTGCTCGGCAGTGGCGATGCCGGTTGCCTATTACATAATGGGCCGCTGGCTGGAGTCATTCACCCAGCGCGTGCCGCTCTCGGCGTGGGTGTTCGTCGCCGCCTGCCTGCTGATTATCCTGATGACCCTCGTCACCGTGACCGTGCAGAGTTACCGTGCAGCGAACAGCAACCCGATAGATTGCGTGAGAGCTGAATGATGAATTTTTCACCACAGATTACACAGATTTATAAAATTATATTTCTCACAGAGACACCAGAAGAATAAATGATAAAATCTGTGTAATCTGTGGTGAACAAACAAAAGAAATTATTAACCAATAAACACTTATACTATTATGATTAAGATTGAAAACCTTTGCAAGACATTCCGTACTACAGAAGTAGAAACTATCGCGCTCAACAATGTCAGTTTCGAGATAGCCGACAAAGAATTTGTTGCCATTATGGGTCCTTCGGGATGTGGCAAATCTACCCTGCTGAACATTATGGGATTGCTCGACAACCCGACATCAGGCGATTATTATCTGGACGAAAAAGAAGTGGGACACCTGAAAGAAAAAGACCGCACAAACGTGCGCAAAGGCAACATCGGCTTCGTATTCCAGAGCTTCAACCTGATAGACGAACTGAATGTGGCGGAGAACGTAGAGCTTCCCCTCACCTACCTGGGCGTGCCCGCCGCCGAACGGAAACAACGCGTGGCAGACATCTTGAAACGGATGAACATCAGCCACCGCGCCAAGCACTATCCGCAACAGCTCTCCGGAGGTCAGCAACAACGTGTGGCAATCGCCCGTGCCGTGGTATCGAACCCCAAAATCATCCTTGCTGACGAGCCGACCGGTAACCTCGACTCGAAGAACGGACAAGAAGTAATGGAGCTGCTGACCGAACTGAACAAGGAAGGCACGACCATCGTGATGGTGACACACAGCCAGCGCGACGCCGGATATGCCGGACGCATCATCAACCTGTTCGACGGGCAGATTGTGGCTTCCATTGCCGAAATGTAAATCAGTTAACAGTTAACAATTAATAATTAATAGTTAATAGTGGCAACTGTTCCGTCTGCCATTATTAACTGTTAATTATTAATTATTAATTAAAACGAACTATGAACTATACGATATTACGAAACCTGTTTTATACGCTGAAGCGTTTCCGCACGGCTTCCGTGCTCAACCTCTTCGGGCTTTCGTTCGCCTTTGCCGCCTTTATCGTGATTATGATGAAGGTGAACTACGAACGCGGTTTTGACTCCTGCTACCCAGAGCCCGAACGATTGGTGATGCTCAACCTGGGCGACCCCGATAACCATACCATGGGCTATCTGCCGCGCGGACCCATCGACTACTTAATGGAACAAGTACCCGGCTTCGAGTACGGTACCATCTATGCACCGGCATGGGGGAAGACCGCCCTCTACACCGACCCCAAGAACCCGCAATACTTCTACGAAACGCCCTGGGCGGTATCGCCCGGCTTCGCCAAGGTGGTAGGGCTGAAGTTCATTGCCGGAAGCGATGCCGAAATGGGGCAACCCGAAAGCATCATCGTCTCCGAGAGTTATGCCCGCAAGCTGTTCCCCGACGGCAACGCCTTGGGTGCATACCTCTACATCGAAGGGAGCAACTTCCTGACGCCCGACGCCACCAAGTACCGGATATGCGGCATCTACGAAGACCTGCCCGAGAACTGCCAGTTCAAGAACGACCTCTTCGTGACCATGGGCGAACGGGTGCAGAAGGACGACTGGGGAAGCCAGAACTACTTCGCCTTCTTCCGCCTGAAACCCGGCGTAAGCGTAGAAGAAGCCAACCGCCAGATAGCCGCCACCCGAACCATCGACCGGATGAACGTGGACAAGGACGACAAGACCGCCCTCTACGTCTTCCCCATCCGCGACTTCTACTACACGATGCACTCGCCCTATTACCTGAAGACCGGAAGCCGCAGCACCACCGCCCTGCTCGTGGTCATCGGGATGCTCATCATCGCCATTGCCTGCATCAACCTGGTCAACTTCAGCACCGCCCTCGCCCCGATGCGCATGCGCAGCATCAACACGCAGAAAGTACTGGGCAGCACCAACGGCGAACTGCGCCGCGCCCTCACCCTCGAATCGGTATGCACCGTCCTTGTAGGTTGGCTGATTGCACTGGGCATCACGGCGACACTCATCCATTTGAACGTGCTTTCGTTCATGGGCTTCACGCCCTCGCTCCTCACCTACTGGCAATATGTGGCGGGTACGGGAATGATAGCCCTCGCCGTGGGCATCATCGCAGGACTGTATCCGGCATGGTATATGACCTCCTTCCCGCCCGCACTGGTGCTGAAGGGCAACTACGCCCTGAGCGGCAAGGGCAAGCGGCTGCGCACCCTGCTCATCGGATTCCAGTACGTGGTGTCGTTCGCCCTCATCGTGTCGGCGGCGTTCATCTTCCTGCAAAACCGCTACATGCGCAACCGTGCCTTGGGCTTCGACCGCGACCAGCTGCTCGTGGCAAGCCTGCCCGAAATGCCCTACCAGAGCAGCCCCTACCATAGCTTCGAGTCGAAGCTGAAAAGCTATGCCGAGATAGCCGACGTGGCGTTCGCCAAGTGGGAATTAGGGTCGAGCGAAGGATACACCAGCTATATGTTCCGCTACAACGGCACCGAATACGGTCACTATTTCATCGAGGTGAGCACCAACTTCCTCGACGTAATGGGAATGAAGCTCCTATCGGGAACAGACTTCCTGCCCTCCGACTCCATTGGCAAAGACCCGTTGGTGTTCATCGCCACCGAGGATTTGCAGAAGGAAACGGGCATCGAGGCGGGCGAAATGGTGGACTTCTTCGTATGGGGCGGCCTTAACGCCTGCATCAAGGGATTCGTAGACAATGTGCAGTTCACCTCCTTCAAGAAGAGTTCCTACCCCTACGTGTTCTGTTGCAACCCGAAATATACCAACGGCCAGCTGCCCTACGCCTACATCCGCGTGAGGGCTGGCAGCGATATGGACACCGCCTTGCGCCACATCCGCCAGACTGCCGAAGAATGTTTCACCGGCTATCCCGTCGACGTGAAATTCTACGACCAAGTCTACGCCTCGCTCTACCAGCGGGAGGCGGACCAACAGCAGATGATTACGCTCTTCAGCCTGCTCGCCATTGTCATCTCGCTGGTAGGCGTGTTCGGGCTGATTATCTTCGAGGCGGAACACCGGCGCAAGGAAATCGGCGTGCGCAAGGTGTACGGAGCCTCGACGGGTCAGATACTCTGGATGTTCGGCCGCTCGTACCTCGTGCTGAGCCTCGTCAGCTCCGTCATCGCCACCCCCGTGGCGTGGTATGGCGTGACGCGGTGGCTGGAGCAGTTCAGCCAGCGCGTGCCGCTCAGCCCTTGGGTGTTTGTGGGGGCGTGCGCCGTCATCTGCCTCATCACCGAGCTGACGATTACCGTGCAGAATTACCGCGCGGCGACCGCCAATCCGGTGGACAGCCTGAAGACGGAGTGAATCCAGGTTTCACCACAGATTACACAGATTTTATTATTTATTTCTTCGTGTCTTTGGCGAATAATAATTTTATAAATCTGTGCAATCTGTGGTGAAAACAAACCTTGAAAAACGTGCAAAATGCAATTTAGACCCTCGGCGGACACTTTGCACGTCTGCGAGACGCATTTTAGACCCTCGGCGCGCATTTTGCAACACTTGCAAAGTCCGCGCCGACCCCTCGGCGGACACTTTGCACGACTGCGAGACGCGTTTTAGACCCTCGCCGCGCACTTTGCAACACTTGCAAAGCCTGCGGCGACCCCTCGGCGGACATTTTGCACGTTTTCCGAGGTGGGAAACAAGTTCTAAACAGTAACTATATACTGTGAAGAAACGCAGATTTTCACAGATTAACGCAGATTAAACAGATGATTAAATTTGAATCTGCGAAAATCCGCGTTAATCTGCGTTTCCAAACAAACAATTAAATAATAAATAAACCAGATGAAAAGAGCATTCAACAACCTGTTCCGACGGGGCGAAGCGAACCCCATTAAGATTCTCTGCCTCGGCGTGGGCCTCGCCATCGGGCTGACCATGCTTGCCGAAGTCATCTTCGAGCAGAGCTACGACAACTTTCTGCCCCGGCTGGAAGACACGTACCGCATCACCGAGCAATACAAATCGTCGCAAGAAGACACGTGGCGTCCCTATACACAAACACCGGGAGCCACCGCTCCGGGCGTGAAACGGTATTGCCCCGAAGTGGAAGCCGCCACACGCTTCACGTGGCTGGAAAGCGGTATGCACCTCGTGGCGGAAGACCAGCGGGAAGTGACCGCCAACGCCCTCCTGTGCGACAGTTCGTTCTTCGACGTCTTCCCCCGCCGCATCCTGATAGGCGAGAATCCGCATACGGGACTGGAGAAAGAGAACAACGCCTACATCTCGTCGCGCCTTGCCGAAACGCTGGGCACCGACATCGTGGGACACACGCTGACGTGGAAAGAATATCCCGACTTCAAGCTGAACATCGTCGGCATCTTTGAGGAGTTTCCGGAAAACACTCACCTGCCCCGCATTGACGTAGCGGTGGCATTGCCCACCATCGGACAAGTGCGCTATGACGGGCGAAACAACTGGCTGGGGAACGACAGCTACAAGAGCTACATCCGACTCTATCCCGGCACGAAGCCCGACCAGCTGACGGACAACGTGAAACGGATGCTGGAGACCAACCTGCCGATGGAAGACCTGAGGAAAAACGGAGCGGATTATGACATCGGTTTCCAGCCCGTCGGCGAAATCTTTTCCTCATCGGATTACAACCGCATCATGAATATCGTCTTCCTCGCCTTCGCCATACTGATGCTGGCGGTAGCGGTATTGAACTACATCCTGCTGGTCATCTCGGGCATGGTGAACCGCGCCAAGAGCATCGCCACTTACCGCTGCTATGGGGCAGGAAGCGGCGACATCTACCGCATGGTGCTCAGCGAATCGGCATTGCACGGGTTGTTGAGCCTCGCCCTGGCGATGCTGATTATCTTCGGGATTCAGGACGTGGTGCAGGAACAAATCGGGCACAGCCTCCGCTCGCTCTTCCCGCCTTCTACGATAGCCGTATGTGTGGCGGTGACTGCCTTCATCGTCCTCCTCTGCGGCGTGATGCCCGGCTACCTGTACACACGCATTCCCGTCACCTATGCCTACCGCCGCTACACCGAGAGCAAACGACACTGGAAGCTGGGGCTGCTCTTCGTGCAGTTCCTCCTCACCACATTCTTCGTGGCGATACTGGCGGTCATCAGCCTGCAATACCGTGCGCTGACCCATTACGACCCGGGCTTCGAATACAAGGATATGCTTTACGTACCACTTGCCGGCATCACACAGACCGAACAGCAGCGTTGCGTGCAGGAACTGAAAAAGCTGCCCGAAGTGGCGGGCGTGACGTGGGGGTATCAGCTGCCGTCCGAACATTGCAGCGGAAACAATGTATATAACCCTGAGACGGGACAAGAGTATATGAACATCGCCGATATGTACCTCGTGGGCGACGATTACCACAAGGCGTTCGGCATCCCCGTCATCGAAGGCAGCACCTTCACGCCTCACCTGAGCGACACCGTGGCACGTCAGGTGATGGTCAGCCGCAAGTTTGTGGAACGGATGCGCGAACTGGCGGGCTGGACAGGTTCTCCCATCGGCAAGACGGTGAACATCACCGAGCACGAAGGTCCGCTCACCGTCTGCGGCGTGTACGAAGAAATTCATTTCGGCTCGCAGATAGCCGAAGATGCCGACGAACGTCCCTCGGTGATGTTCTACGCTCCGGTGCCCTACTCTACCAATCTCTTTATCCGCCTGCGCCAACTCTCACCCGAAGGGATGAAAGCCGTGCAAAAAGTGGTGGAGGAAACGATGTCCGACAGGGATAAGCACGCCTATAGCCTGGCACTGGAAATGAACGCCCTCTACGACGGCATCCTGCACGTGCGCAACAGCATCCTCTTCACCGGCGCGTGCATCCTGCTCATCGCGCTCATCGGGCTTATCGCCTACATCCGCGACGAAATCAGCCGCCGCCACGCCGAGATAGCCATCCGCATCATCCACGGAGCCACGGTAGCCAACGTACAACGCCTCTTCCTGCTCGATCTGCTGAAGATTGCGCTCCCTGCCACCCTTATCGGCGCGTTGATAGCGTGGCGGGCAAGCATTTCGCTCCTCCAGCTCTTCGCCGTCAAGATTGAGCTGACGTGGTGGCTCTTCACCGGCTGCGCCCTCGCGGTGCTCCTCATCGTATGGGCAGTCTCGTCCGCCCTCGTCCTGAAAGCCGCCCGGATGAACCCCACGGAGAACCTGCGGACGGAGTGAATGACTATTCCGCCTAACCAAAAACATCCATCGTAGACCGACCATTGTTGATTTACGATGGATGTTACATACGTGCATCTTTTTGAAACATACGTGAATGGACGTTTGAAAATGAATGCGTATATTTGTAATCCAAAAGAGAATCTCTCAAAAACAAAAAATTTAAATCATACCATCACGCTTATGAAACATTTCTTATTCTACCTGATTACATTAACCGTATGCTTGCCGTTCGCTTCGTGCAGCGATGAGTTTGTGGAATTACCGTATGCATACGATGAAATCAGTTACAGACGTGGTTATGACCTTGACATACCTTTAGATACCGTGGTTTATATCGAAAGTCAAGCCGAATTTGACCAACTGTTTGCTGATGAAGAGACAAAGCCCGAAGCAAGCGTACCGTTCTCAGAGGGTGTGCTGGCGGTGGTAAAGGGTATAGCTAATGGAGGAATTGTGGATTTACAAAAAAATCTGATTCAATCGGATGACGGTTATCACTTGTCTATCCGGATTCAAACAGACTTCACAGATGTTATGGAGCCTTGGTATGTCGCCTACGTCATTCCAAAAGAATATGCAGGCAAAGTCGATTTGGATATAGAATACTACCTCACCACAGATTACACGGATTTAAATAATTAAAAATGAATATCCTTTTCCCCACCAGACATCATCCTTTTATGGTTTCCATATCAAAACCGTACGTTCTCCAATTGAAAACCGTACGTTCTCGATATGGAAACCGTACGGTTTTCAATTGGAGAACATAAAAAGAAG
>NZ_NFJG01000140.1:0-10048 GCF_002159755.1 Bacteroides sp. An269 | reverse complement strand
GCGGTGCGTACGGGACTTTAACTTACACAATCGGGAAATCTCATAAAAACACAATATATTGGTAATAACCAACTTATTATAGATTGACTATATTACTAAATATCATTAAATGTCTTTTGTCATTTCAATTATTGGGTGTATATTTGGGTGTTGATTTTAATACACCCAGCTATGAATATCAAGAGAAACATCATCTTTTCATTGGAAAGCCGCAAGAAGAACGGAGTACCAATCGTGGAGAATGTCCCTATCCGTATGCGTGTTGTTTTTGACAGCCACCGCATTGAGTTCACAACAGGCTACCGCATTGATGTTGCCAAATGGGATGCCGACAAGCAGCGTGTAAAGAACGGATGCACCAACAAGCTGAAGCAAAGTGCATCGGAAATCAATGCGGACTTGTTGAAATACTACACTGAAATACAGAACATCTTCAAGGAGTTCGAGGTGCAGGGATTCATGCCGACTACCGAGCAGGTAAAGGATGCGTTCAACAGATTGCACAATGAAAAAAAGGAAGATGGGGAACAGGCTCCGGTGGTATTTCTGCCTTTGGAGGTATTTGACGAATTCATCAAGGAGTGCGGCACGCAAAACGGCTGGTCTGATGCCACCTATGAGAAATTTGCCGCAGTAAGGAAACATCTTGAGAAGTTTGACAAGGGACTGACTTTTGAATCATTGGATGAACCCAAGCTAACAAAGTATGTGAATTTCCTGAAAGACACCGAAGACATGCGGAACACATCCATCATGAAACAGGTCGCTTATCTGAAATGGTTCCTGCGCTGGTGTACCAAGAAAGGGTATTGCATGAACAATGCCTACGAAGATTTCAACCCCAAATTGCGGAGTACCCCGAAAAAGGTGATATTCCTTACGTGGGAAGAACTGAACAAACTCAAAAACTATCAGATACCTGAAACCAAGCAATATCTTGAACGGGTGAGGGATGTCTTTCTGTTCTGTTGCTTTACCGGACTCCGGTATTCGGATGTACATAATCTGAAGAAAAGCGACATCAGGGATGGATATATAGAAATTACTACCGTAAAGACTGCAGAAAGGCTCATCATCGAGCTTAACAACCACAGCAAGGCGATACTTGACAAATATAAGGGTGTGGAATTTGAGGGACACAAGGCTCTCCCTGTCATAAGCAACCAAAAGATGAATGACTATTTGAAGGAACTGGGCGAACTTGCCGAGATCAACGAACCCGTAAGTGAAACCTACTACAAAGGAAGCAGCCGTATAGATACCATTACACCCAAATACGCATTGCTGGGTACCCATGCCGGGAGAAGGACTTTCATCTGTAACGCTCTGGCTCTCGGCATTCCGGCTCAGGTGGTCATGAAATGGACAGGGCATAGCGACTACAAGGCGATGAAACCCTACATAGACATCGCCGATGATGTGAAAGCCAGTGCGATGAACAAATTCAACCAACTGTAAAAACAATCAGCAAGTTTCATGGAAAACCTGTAATTGGGCTTACCTTTGTAACTTTCAATACATACAACAATGAGCAACAACGATAACAATATAGAGAAAAGAAGTTTCGAGGCTTTTGTCAATGCCATCGGGTCAGAAATAGAGCAGGCGCAAGTCCGGCTCATCAGTGCAGCCAATGCGCAGATGCTGTTCCACTATTGGAAGATGGGCAATTACATATTGTACCACCAGAACCGACAAGGCTGGGGCGGTAAGGTCATCAAGAAACTGGCGCATGCGATACGGTTCAACTATCCTGAAAAGAAAGGGTATTCGGTCAGAAACTTGGCTTATATGTGTCAGTTCGCACGCTCCTATCCATTGGGCGCATTACGGAGTTTTATAGAAACCGATGCGAAATTATTTACTCCAAGTGTGCAGAAAATCACGAATGAACTTCAAAGCCTGAACAATATGACATTTACGCAAGAGCCTCTTGCGCAAATTCAATCCACAGACAACAAGGAAGTTGCAATTGTGCAAGAACCTCTTGCACAAATTCAGGATGTAGTCCAAACAGTAGCCGCTGTTTATCAAGTACCGATTGAGGACATGGAAAAACTGTTCCTAGCATCACCTGTTGCAAGAATCAATTGGGCGAGCCATGTGATTCTGTTGAACAGTTCTCTTCCGTTGGGCGTGGAGTACTGGTATATGAAACAATCCGTGGAAATGGGCTGGAGCAGCAATGTCCTTAAAATGCAGATTGAGAGCAAATTGTTTGAACGGCAAATCAACAGTCGCAAGGTCAATAATTTTACCGCCACGCTTCCCGCACCTCAAAGCGACCTTGCCAGCTACCTGTTGAAAGACCCGTATATCTTTGACTTGGCGGAAGCCAAAGAACGTGCGGACGAAAGGGACATAGAGGAACAACTGGTGAAGCACGTCACCCGTTATCTGCTGGAGATGGGCAGCGGATTCGCCTTTGTCGCAAGGCAAAAGCATTTCCAGATTGGCGACAGCGATTTTTATGCCGACTTAATCCTGTATAACATAAAACTTCATGCCTATGTGGTTGTGGAACTGAAAGCTACCCCGTTCAAACCGGAATACGCCGGACAGTTGAACTTCTACATCAATGTGGTGGATGACAAACTGAGGGGAGAGAACGACAACAAGACCATCGGGCTGCTGCTATGCAAGGGCAAGGATGAGATTGTCGCACAATATGCGCTGACAGGCTATGACCAGCCTATCGGCATCAGCGACTATCAGCTCAGCAAGGCTGTGCCGGAAAGCCTGAAATCGGCGTTGCCGAGCATTGAACAGGTGGAAGAAGAACTGACGATGCTTCTTGACAATGAAAAGAACAAACAAAAGTAAGACACCTATGGCAGACAAGATACAGACGATGATTCCCCGATACGGGGAACTCAACAGAATATACAGGGACTATATAGACAATTACGTTTTCTCTTTCGACAGGCAGAAATTTATTTTTGATTTCTGTCAGGAATACAATGACATGAAGTCTTTTGAGGCAGCTATCCTTGAACTGGTGCTTGACAGGCAAAAAGAACAATACACCTTGATACTCAACAGCCTGAAGACCGAAATAGAAAAGAGCATACAGGCCTATGAAACACGCCCCATAAGTGACAGTGCCGTAGAGCGTGTTTGCCATCAGCATTTGGAAAGATATTCCCTTGAAATTGAAGCCCAGTTGGATGTTACAAGAAGCTTGAGCAAGCCGCTGAATGAAGCCAACAACAGGTATGATTCCATTGGCTACAGGGAACATACAGCCGAAGAGGAAAAGCAGGCGGAAAAAGAATATGAACGCTGTAAGGCTGAATATGACAGGGAAAGAGCCATACTGAACGAACTCTATGACCAGCAAAAGGCAGCAAGGAAAGAGGCGTTCCAATATATGAAGAACCATTGTGCGGACATATACCGCCAAAGCTGCCTTTTTCTGGACATATTGAAGAAATATATTCCTGAGGGGAAACGACAGGACGAACCGGGCAAACCCGTCAGCCAGCAGGAAACAACAGGGGAACAATACGAATACTTCGATATGAAATTACTTTCTCTCATTCATGAAACATGTGTTGGAGAACAGTTCGAGGAAATTTCCGCACCGGATTTCTATGCCAATATGAATCTCCAACCCTGCAACTGCAAGCTGAAAATCAAACCGAGAGAGAAAATCCGTGCATGCTATCTGATATTCCTGATGGGCGAGAAACTCTCTAAACAGGACAAGGACAAATGGAAAGACGGGATACTGAAACTGCTGGGTATTGATGACAGCTACTACAAGTCCAAGTACAAGGAGCCTGTTTCCGATTTTCCGAGTGACAGCAACCAGAAATTCGCCAAAGAAATGGAGCATATATTCAGATAATCGGTGACATATCCTGATTCTTTACGAAAGTTCCACTTTTACCACTCAAATTAATTTTTGAGTGGTATTTTTATTTACTGATATTCAATAAGATACAACAATATTCGGCTTACACCGTCCCCATCCTTACCACCCATAACCATACCTAATTTTGCATCGTTCGAGAACAGAAATAACAGCCAGTGCGCAGGGCTGATTGTTGAATCAAAAAAGTAGAACTATGCAAAATCTACAAGAATTATTATCCAAACCCGTCTGGCAGATGACGGGTGAAGAGTTCATCATGTTAAGCAGACACGCTTCCGTTCAGACGGAAGCGCAGCCACAGCCCGTAACGGACACAGGCAGGAAGTATGTGTACGGAATACTCGGTATCGCCAAGCTGTTCGGATGCAGCCTGCCCACCGCCAACCGCATAAAGAAAAGCGGAAAAATAGACAAGGCTATCACCCAGATAGGGCGCAAGATTATCGTGGATGCGGAACTTGCCCTTGAACTGGCAGGAAAGAAAACAGGCGGACGCAAATAACGGGAGGAATTGCTATGGACTATATGAAAGACATCCGGGAAATATCGGACGAACAGGCGGTAATCCTCTGGCAAGCCTCACGGCTGAGCCTGTCGGGAAAATACGAGAAAGCGCCAGAAATCCTCAGCGTGAAAGGTTCTGTAATCGGCACGTTGGGAAATTTCAGTGCATCCATCGGCAAAGCCAAAAGCAAGAAGACATTCAATGTGTCGGCTATCGTGGCTGCGGCTTTGAAGAACGGCACGGTGCTCAGGTATGCGGCTGAACTTCCCGAAGCCAAGCGGAAAGTGCTTTACGTGGATACGGAGCAAAGCCCCCACCACTGCCTGAATGTAATGGAACGCATCATGCGCATGGCAGGGCTGCCCGATGACAGGGACAACGAGAACCTTGAGTTCCTTGCCCTGCGGAAATATACGCCGGAGCAACGCATAAGGATTGTCGAACAGGCAATCTATCATACACCGAACCTCGGTATGGTGGTGATAGACGGCATCCGTGACATGGTGTATGACATCAACAGCCCCAGCGAATCGACACGCATCATATCGAAACTGATGCAGTGGACGGACGACAGGCAGATACATATCCACACGATACTCCACCAGAACAAGGGGGATGAGAACGCAAGGGGACATATCGGCACGGAACTGAACAACAAGGCTGAAACCGTACTGCTCGTTGAAAAGGACAAAAGTAACGGGGACATCAGCAAGGTTTCCGCCATGCACATCCGTGCGATGGACTTCGAGCCGTTTGCCTTCCGCATCAATGAAAGGGCATTGCCTGAACTGATGGAGGATTACCAGACAGAAGCCAAAGCGCCCGGCAGACCCCAAGGCGAAAGGTTTGATGCCTGCAAGGACATTTCCGAGCAACAACACCGGATAGCACTGGAAGCAGCATTTTCGTTGCAGGACGAATACGGATATAAGGAACTGAGCAAAGCATTGAAAGAGTCGTATGCCTTGGTGGGTGTTCCGTTAAGCGACAACAAGCTGGTCAAACTCATCACAGTGTTGAAGAACAAGCGGATGATAGTGCAGGAGAACGGCAGGAAGTACAGGTACAAACCGGATTTCCACTATTGACACGCTTCCTGCAATCACTTCACTTTATTCTCCGGGTCTATATATTAGGATAAAGCGAAGTGGTTGCAGGGACACATCAAACCGCTTCACTTTAAGCCGTATCCTATATATACGACAATAAAGTGAAGTGGTTATACAGCCAGTAACTTATAAACAGGGACTGGCGAAAAGAAAAAACAAACAATAACCGATAAAGACAATCATTTATGGACATACAGACAGCAAAACAAATCAGGCTGGAAGAATACCTTCACAGCTTGGGATATAGCCCGGTGAAGCGGCAGGGCATCAATCTATGGTACAAATCACCGTTCAGGGAAGAAACCGAAGCCTCGTTCAAGGTGAACACCGAGCGGAACCAATGGTATGATTTTGCGCTCGGCAAGGGCGGCAACATCATTGCGCTGGCTTCGCACCTCTATGCAACGGACAGCGTGCCGTACCTTTTGAAACGCATAGAGGAACAGGCACCGCACGTGCACCCCGTTTCTTTCTCTTTTCGCAAGCAGTCATTTACAGAGCCGAGTTTCCAACAGTTGGAAATCGTGCCGCTTTCTTCTCCTACCTTACTCGCTTACTTGCAGGAAAGGAGGATAAATCCGGCACTGGCGAAAAAAGAATGTAAGGAAGCGCGGTTTACGCACAACGGCAAACGGTACTTCGCCATTGCGTTTCCCAACATGTCGGGCGGCTATGAAATCCGCAACCGATATTTCAAGGGCTGTATCGCACCGAAGGAAATATCCCACATCAGACAGTCGGGAGAGCCAAAGGGCACGTGTTTCGTTTTCGAGGGATTTATGGACTACCTCTCATTTCTGACTCTACGGCTCGAAAGCTGTCCGCAATACCCTGAATTCGACAGGCAGGATTACATGGTTCTGAACTCTGTTGCCAATGTTTCCAAAGCACTTTATCCATTGGGAAGCTATGAGCGAATCCACTGTTTTTTTGACAATGACCGTGCAGGAATGGAAGCCCTTCAGCAAATCCGCAAGGAATACGACAGCACCCAGCATATACGGGACGCTTCACAAATCTACAGCGGATGCAAAGACCTGAACGAGTATTTGCAGAAACGCATGGCGGATAGAAAAGAGCAAATGCAATTCGTCAAAAAGAGGAATGATGCGTTACCCAAGAAACCGAAAGGCTTCCGGTTATAGCCCACTATAACTACACGCTTCGCTTTCGTAGTTGTGGGCTCTCCCGAGGGGCTTAGGACGCTGCCCTAAGAACCCGGCAAGGGCTTTCAGCCCTATGCAACCCGACCAAAGAGTGACCCTCTCTTTGGAAACTCCGCTCATGGGTTGCACCCCTAAAAGCCCCTTGCGGATATGTTCGGAAAGCAACAAACAGATTTAGTAAACAATCAAATTAAAAATTGAATAGATGGCAACAAAATCAAGCATACATATCAAGCCTTGCAACGTGGCATCAAGCGAGGCTCATAACCGGAGAACTGCCGAGTATATGCGCAACATCGGAAAATCCAAGGTATATGTGGTATCCGAACTCTCTGCGAATAACGAGCAGTGGATAAACCCGGACTTCGGCAATCCCGAATTGCAGGCGCACTATGAGGACATCAAACGGATGGTCAAGGAAAAGACTGGTCGTGCCATGCAGGAAAAGGAGCGTGAGCGCAAAGGGAAGAACGGCAAGATTATCAAAGTGGCAGGATGTTCACCCATACGTGAGGGAGTATTGCTCATCAGACCTGACACCACACTGGCAGATGTGCATAAATTTGGCGAGGAGTGCCAAAGACGCTGGGGCATTACACCGCTCCAAATCTTCCTGCACAAAGACGAAGGACATTGGCTGAATGGACAGCCTGACCCGGAGGACAGGGAGAGTTTCAAGGTTGGCGAAAGGTGGTTCAAGCCGAATTACCATGCGCATATCGTATTCGATTGGATGAATCACGATACAGGCAAGAGCCGCAAGCTCAATGACGAGGATATGACCGAAATGCAGAGCCTGGCATCCGACATCCTTCTGATGGAGCGTGGTAAGTCAAAAGCCGTAACAGGCAAAGAACATCTGGAACGGAACGATTTCATCATTGAGAAGCAGAAAGCCGAACTGCAACGCATAGAAGCCGTAAAGCGGCATAAGGAACAGCAGGTAAACCTTGCCGAGCGGGAACTCCGTCAGGTGAAATCGGAGATACGCACGGACAAGCTCAAAGGCGCAGCCACCGATGCCGCTACGGTCATAGCAAGCGGAGTGGGTTCTCTCTTCGGCAGCGGGAAAATGAAGAAACTGGAGCAGTCCAATGAAGTATTGCGTCAGGAAATTGCCAAACGGGACAAGGGAATTGATGACTTGAAAGCCCAAATGCAGCGTATGCAGGAACAGCACGGCAAGCAGATACGCAACCTACAAGGAATACACAATCAGGAACTTGAAGCCAAAGACAAGGAAATATCACGGTTGAATACCTTGCTTGAAAAGGCATTCAAATGGTTTCCTATGCTCAAGGAGATGTTGAGAATGGAAAAGTTGTGCGCTACCATCGGCTTTACCAAAGAAATGATAGAGAACCTTTTGACAAAGAAAGAAGCTATCAGGTGCAATGGCAGGATTTATTCCGAAGAACACAGGCGGAAGTTTGACATCAAGAATGATATTTTCAAGGTGGAAAGGAATCCGAGCGATAACAATAAACTGGTTCTGACCATAAACAGGCAACCGATTGGTGAATGGTTCAAAGAACAGTTTGGCAAGTTAGGGCATGGTTTTCGGAAAGCACCTAATGAACCGAGAAAAGGAGGTGGATTTAGATTATAAACATTAATTCACTCGTATCGAACAGAAGGAGTAATCAAAAAATGTTGGTTGCTCCTTTTTTATTTCTATTTTTGTGCCGCCTAAGTAAATAAAGAATCACAGACAGGCATTTCCCAAATGAATAAAATCTACGATTTGTATGTCAAAAGAAGAAAAACTGAATATTAAAGAACAAAATGACACAGCGATGGGCATTAAAAAAGTAAAAGTAAGAATCATGTGCAATGATTTCTTACGGACAATTATTAAGTATGAATGTCGAGGCTTTGCAATTTTACTCTTATTACTATTTGTGAGTCTTAACGTTTCGGGGCAAGCTGTCTTGCTTGACAAAACGACCGGTCAACGTATATCATACGCACAGATTCTAAATAGCAAAGGGGCAGTCATAGGTACGACGGATATAGATGGTACATTACCTCAAGACTTGAACGATGAAGTTGTTACTATTCAGCATATTGCCTATAAGCCTAAAAGTGTTAAATCATCTCTATTTAAGGAGGATATCCCTATTTATCTAAACCCCATTGAGTATCAGTTGAACGCAGTAACAGTTACGGCGAAGAATAGAGAATATATTCATCTCAAGACTTACTTCAGAAGTTATCAATTGAATGATTCCTGTATGAAATATTTCAGGGATGGATATTTGGATTTCTTTATTGACACAAAACATAAAGATGCGGAAAGATTTGCAATCAAGATTCGTAACTTCCAAAACGATTCATTGATAGATATGGACAAGGAAAGAGCAAATACTCTTGTAGATAAATACATTTACACACCCAGTTTGGATGGTCTCACTCTAATGGAAAGGTTGAAAAAAGAAGGTTGGAAATTTACTACTGATAGCATAGATAGCCGACTTCGATTAAATGAAGTGGTTGGAGGCGCAATAAGGATAGATACAATACAAAGAGTTTTACGAGTGGAATACGATGTACTTGCAACTAAAAAAAAGACTCCCAAAACACTTTTCGGTTACACTACTCGTCTCGAAAACTATTACCAGACAGAGAATTATATCTATAACCCGGAATATCAGTCTTATATGGATTTGATAAACAGAAAGAACTATAGAAAGTTGTTCTTTAGTCACAAAAAAGACATTAAAGAACAGATGATTGAAATCATTGATGAACTGTATGTGTTGGAACATGAGTATATTACAAAAGACGAAATGAAACTGTACAAAAAAACTTTGAAGTCAAAATTAGCCTCCCAAGTTAAGTGGAATATAGATAGCACAATAGTAACCCCATTAGCACCACAATTAGAGCAAGTATTAATAAATGACCTGTCGCAAGTTGAATAAAGATAGGGTTAGACAAATCATCAATACCGAGCGGAACTGTTAATGCCAAAATCGAGTAGGAGGTAAACATTAATCATAGGTGTTTATCTCCTATTTTCATGTTCACCGACCTCTCACACCACCGTACGTGCCGTTCGGCATACGGCGGTTCCTATTTTGGGTACCATTCGAGATACGAACCCATTAAGGTATAATACCCTGCTTTTCTCAAGCTATCGTTATTTATCGCCACCTTCAATATAGGACTGTCAGCAATACGCCAATAACCTTTGCGGGTGTTACCCCATTCCCATGCCTTGTATTTTCCAATACCACATTTAATGAGGTTTGCTACCTTGGTCTTGGGTTTCTTCCAAGATTTCCATATACACATACGTATTCTCCGTCTTAACCACTCATCTATATCAAGAAGAAAACGTTTCATATCGGCAAGATGATAGTATCCAATCCATCCACGTATGTATTCT
>NZ_NFJG01000014.1:0-49972 GCF_002159755.1 Bacteroides sp. An269 | reverse complement strand
TCCTGTTCTTCGTCAGATAGCCCGCTATCTTCCTCATCACAGAAGCGAAAATGCCTCAAAAACTCATCCCAAATCATCGCACGATAAATTCAAAACAGCTTCTAAATTCAAAACAGTTTCAAATGCTTTTTATGCATTTTGTTCCGCTTTCGTCTCGATGGGCATTGTGTTTTCCTTGTATGCGGCGAATCCTTTTACTTTAACCCGTTCCTTTTTCTCTTCTTCAGCTACGGTAGCATTACCCAGTTGGTTCAGGTTTTCTTTGATGGCGTTGTGTGTGTCGAAGAAAAAGTCGAGCAACATTTTCAGGTGTTCTTCCAGTTCTCCTTCGTTGGGCGAAAAGTATGTATGGCAACGCGAATGCAGTCCTACGGTTTTCCCGTCCTCATCTGCCATGTAAACGGTAGTGACCAGCGAATTGACATTGACCAGGTTGATTATTTCTTTCAATACAGGGAAGGCTTCGTTGTCGGTATTGATAGAGCCCCACCATGGATTCCATATCATGATGAAACGGTTTTCTTCTTCGGCGGCAATGTAGAAATCGTCTCCCTGATACTTGAAGGCGATGTGTCCTTCCTCGTTTTCCTCGGGTTGGCATCCTATCTTTTTCAAGGTGCTGACTACCAATTGTTTTGTACTGATTTCATCTAGTTCGTCCTTGGTCATTTGTTCCAGATGTTCCAGCCGTTTTTTTCGTTCGTGTATGATGCGAATCAAGAACAATACAATTGGCCAAAGGGCAAGGGCAATGACGGCTACCAGTATGGTGATATCTGAAATGCTGTTCATAATGATGGAGTTTTAAGATTTATACACTTAAAGATACGAATAATCTTGATATAGATTAAGCTTCTGCTTCCTTTTATATTTTTTTAATCTAATATTCCGCAGTAAAAGGACTTTGAGTTTGTTTTATAGACAAACATTAAACAAAAAAGGAGAGATTGATTATGAAAAAGATTTTATCAACTTTAGTCATTTGTGTGGCATTTTTAAGCACTGGTGTGCTTCAAGCCCAAGAAACAGAACGTGAATTGACTCGTGAAGAAAAGAAAGAAATGCAAGCCAAATTGGACAGCTTGCTTTTCGAAGAAGCGAAACAAGCCTTGAATGACAAGGCATTTACTTTAGAAGCCGACAAAGTTGTCTTCAAGTATGGACAGATGGCATATGTCAATTCGAATACAAATTTTGTATCTGTAGATGGTGAAAAGGCGGTTGTACAGGTCGCTTTTAATATTCCAGTCAGTGGACCGAACGGGCTGGGAGGTGTAACGGTAGACGGTTCGGTATCTTCTTATGAAGTGAAAGAAGACAAGAAAGGCAATTTGCGTTTGACCATGAATGTAATGGGAGCGGGAATTTCGGCAAGAGTGGAAATTGGCATGATGAAAGGTTCCAATCAAGCATCGGTTGAAATCTTCCCTAATTTTAATTCGAACCGTTTGACTTTGAATGGTGTTTTGTTACCTTTGCATAAGAGTACAGTATTTAAAGGACGTTCGTTTTGATGGAATGTGATGGATTGACCAGGAAACTGGCGTGACATTTTTTATGATTTGACTAATTAAATGGAAAGACAGATATGAAAAAGAATTTGTTTATGGCATTCGGTATAATTGCTTTAATGAGCTTGGCCGCATGTGAGAAAGACCCGGATATGGGGCAGTTGGACAGTGATTTGGTAGTATATACCGATCATGACAATAGCGTTGATTTCAGCAAGTATGTTACATATTATTTGCCTGATAGTATTTTGGAGGCAGGTGATATACATGCTTCGTATTGGACCGACAACAATGCACTGGCTATAGTCGGTGAAGTAGAAAATCAGATGAACCGTTTGGGTTACCAGCGTATTACTGATCCGACTCAAAAAGGCAATGCTGATGTAGGTGTACAATTATCGTATGTGTCACAGACCAATACTGTCATTTCCGGCGGTTATTGGGGAGGCTGGTGGGATCCTTTTTACTGGGGAGCCGGCTGGGGCGGATGGTATTATCCTTATCCGGTAAGTTATAGTTATGACACGCAAGCCTTGATTTTAGAGATGGTGGATTTGACAGGACAGGATGCAGACAACAATCAGCGTCAGATTCCTGTAGTATGGTATGCCAGTGCTTCGGGGTTCCAGTTCGGGAGCAACCGTGTGAATATGCAGTTGTTGTTGGATGGTGTGGACCAGGCTTTCAGTCAGTCGGCTTATTTGAGTACCAATAAATAATAAAGGAGGATTAAATTATGAAAACAATGATATTCAGAAGTTTTGCAATAGCTTGTTGTGTAATGCTGTGTGGAGTCGCAAAGGGATATGCTCAATGGGATGCCCGTAAAATGCATTTTACTATCGACTGGCAGGTAAATGCTCCATATTCTACTGATTTTGCAGATAAAATCAGCGGGTGGGGGATGAATTTTGAGGCTACTTATAATGTGGCTCCACGTTGGGCGATAGGAGGCTTTATAAATTTCCACACCAATCATAGGTATGTAGGCAGGCAAACTTTACAACTTTCCCCTACTGAATCGCTGACGACTGACCAGCAACGTTCGGCTTATCAGTTACCTTTTGGACTTACAACTTCGTATAGTATATATAATGGTAAGGTAGTTAAGCCTTATGTAGGTGTGAAACTGGGAGCAGCATATACGCGTTATACCACCTATTATGGTACAGGAGGGGTGTATGATAATCCATGGGGATTTTATGCTTCGCCTGAAATCGGTTTGCGCATTTTCCCATTTAAAGGTCATCGTTTAGGTTTTCACATAGCAGGTTATTATAGTTATATGACCAATAAAGCGGAAACCTTAGCCAGTGAAGATATTGATGGACAGAATAATGCCGGTTTCCGGTTGGGTGTGATTTTTTAAAAGGTCCTTTTAAAAGGTCTTGATTTCACATAAAGGGTCATCTCAAAATTTTTAGGGATGACCTTTTATGTGTTTAATTGATTCCTGACAAAATGACATGACTTGGGACTTATTGTAATGTGCGATTGACTGATTCGATGTAATCCAGCAATTCTTGTCTTCCAGTCTTTTTTTCGGATGAAGTAATGAAATAGGGGGGGAGTTCTTCCCATTGCTCTTTCAAGGTATCAAGAAAACGTTCTACATTTTGCTTAGTCTTTCCGGCACTTTGTTTGTCGGATTTGGTAAATACAAGCGCAAAAGGCACGCTGTTCTCACCCAGCCACTCAATGAATTGTAAGTCTATCTTTTGAGGTTCAAGCCGGCTGTCAATCAGTACAAACAGGCATGTCATCTGTATTCGTTCCAATACGTAATGTTGGATGAGGTTCTTGATATTTTCCATTACCTTCTTCCCTCGCTGTGCATAGCCATACCCAGGCAAATCAACCAGGTACCACGAATTGTTGATGAGAAAATGATTAATGAGTAATGTCTTTCCGGGAGTAGACGAAGTCATAGCCAACTTAGAGTGATTGGTCAGCATATTGATGAGGCTGGACTTGCCTACGTTGGAGCGTCCGATAAAAGCATACTCGGGCAGATTTCCGTCCGGACACATATCCGCCCGCGAATTACTGACAACGAATTGGGCACTAGTTATTTCCATATTGTTTTTTATTGGTTGTGTTAGATGTTAATATTCCAGACACTCATCCAAATCATGTGTGATTTGTGCTTTATCGAGATGTTGCCCGATGAAAACGAGTTTTATCATGCGGTCTCCATACTTTTCATCCCAGTCACGCATTAACCCAGGCTCTTGCACCATCAGTTTGACCAAGTCTTCTTCGGGTGCGGTGGCATACCATAAGCCTGCTTCGTGCAGTTGCTTTTGTCTTCCTGCCTGTTCGAAAAGATAAGACATGTCGCGGTTATGGCTGAAGTAGCATACCCCTTTCGCACGGATGATGTTTTTCGGCCATTTGGTAGCGATGTAGCGGTCTAACTTATGAATGTCGAAGGCAGGGCGACGGTAATACACGAATGTGCCGATACCGTATTCTTCTGCTTCACCCTCATCGTGGTGGTGATGCTCGTGATGGTGATGATTTTCTTCTTCGTGAAGTCCGTCTTCATCGTGGTGATGTCCTTCGGCAGCTTGTAGGTGAGCTTCGCGTTCTTCTTCTTCGGTCGCAGCTTTTTCAATGCCCCGAATCCATCCGGCAGATGTTGCCACACGTTCGAAATTAAACATCTGTGTATTTAGCAACTTATCGAGGTCTGCATTCCCATAGTCGCATTCGATGATTTCGGCAGCGGGCTGAATAGTACGGATTATTTGTTTGATACGGTTTAATTCTTCGGGTTTTACTTCAGAAGCTTTGTTGAGCAGGATGATATTGCAAAATTCGATTTGTTGGATAATCAGGTTTTCAATATCTTCTTCGTCAATGTTTTTGCGTGTCAGGTTATCTCCACAGGCAAATTCGTCTTGCATACGCATGGCATCTACTACCGTTACGATGCAATCCAGCCGGCAAATGCCATATTTTGCATAGGCACCACCTAGTGAAGGTATGGAACAGATGGTTTGTGCGATTGGTTCCGGCTCACAAATGCCACTAGCCTCAATGACGATATAGTCGAATCGCTGGCTTTTCATCAGCTCAAACAACTGTTCTATCAGATTGGTCTTTAGTGTGCAACAGATACATCCGTTTTGCAAGGATACCAGGCTGTCATCTTTTTGATTTACGACACCTCCTTTTTGAATCAGGTCAGCATCAATGTTTATTTCGCCTAAATCATTTACAATGACGGCAAATTTGATACCCCGTTTGTTGGAAAGGATTCGGTTTACTAAAGTGGTTTTTCCGCTGCCCAGATAGCCGGTAAGGAGCAGCACCGGAATTTCTTTTGGTTTCATATGAGATGAGGATTAATAACGGTATTTTGAACGCAAGCCACACAGGCTACACAGAAAATAATTTTCAGAAACTGTTCGGGAATTCTACAAAAAGTTTTTTGGCTTGATGTATTCGTCTTCGTGTGTGCTTTGGGCGTTTTTTGTCTTTTCCGCTTCTTTCTTCGTCAGACAGACCGCAATCTTCCTCATCATAGAAGCAGAAATGTCTCAAAAACTCATCCCAAATCATCGCACGATAAATTCACAACAGTTTCTCAATTGAAAAGACTGTGTCGTTTGTGGGTGCTGTGATGGTATCAGCAAAAGCGTATTTATTCGAATAAGCTTCTGAATTTCTTGAATATTTTTTCTTTCAAGGTCATGTTGGGCTTGAAACTTTCCGATTCCTGCCATTTTTCCAACGCTTGGCGTTCTTCTTTGTTCAGCTTTTCAGGAATATATACACTGACATTTACCAGTAAGTCTCCCGTACCTGTATTGTATCCGTAACTGTTAATTGTAGGGAGCCCTTTGCCTCGCAGGCGTAAAACTTTACCCGGTTGAGTGCCTGGCTCTATTTTGATTTTTGCCTTGCCATCGATAGTGGGGATTTCTACTGTGCCTCCCAATGCCGCTGTAGGCACGCTTAGCAAGAGGTTGTAGATGAGGTCGCTTTCATCACGGATTAGTTCGGGATGTTTTTCTTCTTCGATCAAGACCAGCAAATCACCCGGTACACCGTTATGTTTCCCGGCATTTCCTTTACCGTTGATAGTGACCTGCATACCTTCGGCTACGCCTGCCGGTATCTTTACCGTTACGATTTCTTCGCCGTAGACAATGCCTTCTCCGTCACATTCTTTGCATTTGTTCTTGATAATTTTGCCTTCACCTCCACATTGTGGGCACACAGACTGGGTCTGCATCATGCCGAAAATGCTTTGCTGGGTACGGGTGACACTGCCTGTTCCGCGACAGGTAGGACAAGTTTCCACGCCTCCTGTGCCTTCAGCTCCAGTTCCGTGGCAATGACTACATTGAACGTATTTTTTCAGTTTGAATTTTTTTTCTACTCCTGTAGAAATTTCTTTCAAACTGAGTTTTACTTTTACTCGCAAGTCGGAACCTCTGTATCGGCGTTGGCGTGGCTGGGCACTTCCACCACCGAATCCTCCGAATCCTCCTCGTCCGCCGAAGATATCACCGAACATAGAGAATATATCATCCATTGACATTCCGCCTGCGCCGAATCCTCCGAATCCTCCTCCGCCGGCAGCTCCGTCTACGCCTGCAAAGCCGTATTGGTCATAGCGTGCACGTTTGTCCGGATTGCTTAGGACTTCATACGCTTCTGCTGCTTCTTTAAATTTTTCTTCGGCTTCCTTGTCGCCGGGGTTTCTGTCCGGATGATATTGGATTGCTTTCTTCCGGTAGGCTTTCTTTATTTCATCTGCCGAGGCCGACTTGTCGACCCCTAATACTTCATAGTAGTCTCTTTTTGCCATATCAACAAATCTTTTTTATATTATTGTGCAACAACAACTTTCGCGTGGCGGATTACTTTGTCGTTCAGTTTATATCCGGTTTGTACACAGTCCAGCACTTTTCCTTTCTGCTCTTCATTGGGGGCGGGGACCAATGCGACAGCCTCGTGATAGTCTGTGTCAAAAGCTTCGCCTATTGGTTCCATTTTCTGAAGTCCTTCTTGCTCCAGCACTTTGTGGAACTTTTGCGAAATCAATTCGATACCTTGGCGGATGGCATCCAAATCTTCTGTCTTTGCTGCATTTTGCAAGGCACGCTCCATGTCATCAAGAATCGGGAGTATGGCACTGATGGTTTTTTCTCCTCCATTCTTGATTAATTCAGCTTTCTCTTTCATCGTGCGTTTCCGATAGTTGTCGAATTCGGCAGACAGACGCAAGTATTTGTCTTTTTGCTCCTCGATGGTTTTTGTGGCTGTTTCCAGTTCTTTTTGCAATTTTGCTTCACCGGTCAATTCTTGTTCGTCTTCTTTCTTATTGGGTTCTTGCTTGTTTTCAGATATTGTCTCAGTTTGTTCGCCTGAAGGCTGTTCGGCCTGGCCTTGTTTGATTTCTTCTTCGTTATGATTATTTGTACTCATAATTATATAATGTTTTGTTTGTTCTGAAAAATGGCGCTACAAAATCCGTGCCTGAATGGCTGGCATGCGAAAAACAGGTGCAAAAGTAATGAATTTTTGCCATACTGGCAGGCTTTCTGTATTTCATTTGCCTTTTTTTCTTATCTTTGTGCCCACATAAGTTTAATATAGGTATAGTAAAAAGATGATAACAGTTTCAAACGTAGCCGTTCAATTTGGTAAAAGAGTGTTGTACAACGATGTGAATATCAAGTTTACCAATGGAAATATTTATGGTGTCATTGGTGCCAATGGCGCTGGAAAATCCACATTTTTGAAAGTCATTTCAGGAGAACTGGACCCTACGAAGGGAAGTGTAACTTTAGGGCCTGGCGAGCGTCTTTCAGTATTGAGCCAAGACCATTTTAAGTATGACACGCATACCGTACTCGACACGGTACTGATGGGGCATACGGTATTGTGGGATATCATGAAGCAGCGTGAAGCATTATATGCCAAGGCTGATTTTTCGGACGAAGATGGGCTGAAGGCAGCTGAACTGGAGGAGAAATTTGCAGAGTTGGAAGGATGGAATGCTGAAAGCGATGCGGCGATTTTATTGAGCGGATTGGGCATTAAGGAAGACAAGCATTATGTTCTGATGGGTGACTTGAGTGGAAAAGAAAAGGTACGTGTGATGCTGGCACAGGCTTTGTTCGGTAATCCGGATAACTTATTGCTTGATGAGCCGACCAACGATTTGGATATGGATACAGTGACATGGCTGGAGAATTATTTGGCCGATTTCGAGCATACGGTTTTGGTGGTGAGTCACGACCGCCACTTTCTTGATTCGGTATGTACACATACGGTAGATATTGATTTCGGGAAAGTGAACCTTTTTGCAGGGAACTACAGCTTTTGGTATGAATCCAGTCAGCTTGCTTTACGCCAACAGCAGAATCAGAAGGCAAAAGCGGAAGAGAAACGTAAGGAACTGGAGGAATTTATACGCCGTTTTTCTGCCAATGTGGCAAAATCAAAACAGACCACCAGCCGTAAGAAAATGCTGGAAAAACTGAATGTGGACGAAATCAAGCCTTCTTCGCGTAAATATCCGGGCATCATCTTTACTATGGATCGTGAACCGGGAAACCAGATACTGGAAGTGTCAGGGTTGCGTGCTACCACTGAAGACGGCACAGTGTTGTTTAACGATGTAAACTTTACGGTGGAGAAGGGGGACAAGATTGTGTTTTTGAGCCGGGACCCACGTGCAATGACGGCTTTATTCGAAATTATCAACGGCAATCGCAAGCCTCAGGCAGGACATTATAACTGGGGGGTGACGATTACCACAGCCTATCTTCCATTGGATAATACCAGTTATTTTAATAGCGATCTGAATCTGGTGGATTGGTTAAGCCAATATGGCGAAGGAAACGAAGTGTATATGAAAAGTTTCTTAGGCCGCATGCTCTTTTCTGGAGAAGAAGTGTTGAAAAAAGTCAATGTACTTTCGGGAGGCGAGAAAATGCGTTGCATGATTGCGCGTATGCAACTTCGCAACGCCAATTGCCTGATATTAGATACGCCTACTAACCATCTTGACTTGGAGTCGATTCAGGCATTTAACAATAACCTGAAGATTTATAAAGGAAATATCCTCTTTGCCTCGCACGACCATGAGTTTATCGAGACCGTGGCGAACCGTATCATTGAGCTTACGCCAAACGGTATCATTGACAAGATGATGGAGTATGACGAATATATTGCGTCCGACCATATTAAGGCGATGCGGGCAAGAATGTACGGGGGTGAAGATTAAAGAAACTGTTTTGGATTTATCGTACGCTGATTTGGGTTGACTTTTGAGAGTCTCTCCCGACCTTCCTTTATGAGGAGGCTGGGAGAGGCTGTGATGAGGAAGATAGCGGATTGTTTGGCAAATAACAGAAGCGGAAAGGCAGATAAAGTCCATCAAAAGTTAGATGCCTTAAAAAATAGATGTGTTTGCTTTGGGAAAAAAAGATTGCCAAAAATTTGCAGGTTACAAAATAAACCATTACCTTTGCATCGGTTTTGAAAAAATGACCATTCGGGGTGTAGCGCAGTCCGGTTAGCGCACCTGCTTTGGGAGCAGGGGGTCGTGGGTTCGAATCCCGCTACCCCGACTTGAGCTCTGATTTCGTTGGAAATCAGGGCTTTTTATTTGATAAATGTCTGTTGAAAGTGTTCATAAATGTCTGTTTTTGTCGGTTGGTAAATCGTCAAAGTATTAACCGTAAAAACAAGAGATTCATGGGAAGGAAAAAGACATTTCTTATACCGCCGCACTTGGTAGACGCTGGCGGTGACCTTACAAAACAATGGTATGTGGAATACTCCTGCCGGAACCCGAACACGGACCAGATGAAACGGTTCCGGGAATACGGCGGATTTGCGAAGCTTAAGACGGCAAAGGAGCGGTACGCCCATGCGGACAAGCTGATAGCCGAAATCCGGAACAAGCTGGTATCGGGCTGGACGCCGTTTGAAAAGAGGAGGGTTTCGTATGAGGACGAGCTTGCCATGCAGAAGTATGCGGAACGGTGGGGGAAGATGAAGGAAAGCGTGCCTTCGCTCCGGATGTACCTGTCGGGCTTCTTGCAACTGAAGAAAGAGACGGTAATCCCGCATTCGTACCAGACGTACCGCTCGAAGCTTCGGATTTTCAACGAATGGGCGGAACACGAAGGGCTGGACAAGGTGCACGTGGGTTGCTTTACGCAGGAGCGCATCCTGGAGTTCTTCCGCTACATTGTGAAGGTGAACGACCTGAGCATCCGTTCGGTGAAGAAGTACAAGCAAATCCTGCACGGCTTCTTCGATTATCTTATCAGCCGGAAGCTGATAACGGAAAATCCGGTGTGCGATGTGCCGAGAATGGGCAGGAAGACGGACGAAGCCGCACGCCCCATACCGGACAAGGAACGGAAGCGGCTGCTTGATTTCATGAAGCGGAATGACCCGCAGCTTTGGCTGGTGTGCCTGATGGAGTATTACTGCGCCATCCGACCGAACGAACTGCGCCAGCTGCGCATCGGCCATCTGGACCTTGAAAACGGGGTAGTCCGGATACCTTGCACCATCAGCAAGAACGGGAAGACGGAACTGGTTAACATACCGAACCAGCTGCACCGGCTGTTGAAGTCGATGGGACTGGACAGGTATGACTACACCGATTACCTCTTTTCTACCGGGGGGATTCCGGGACCTGCCATGTTAGGGAAGAACACGCTCCGCTACAGGTTCGACCGCATCCGCAACAAGCTGGGACTGCCACCGGAATACAAGCTGTACAGTTTTAAGTACACCGGCGCATCGGCTTTGGTTAACGCCGGTATCGACACTTGGGAACTGCAGCGGCACATGCGTCACAAGAGTATCGACACGACCGAACACTATATCCAACGGAATTTCGCCGTGAAAAGTGATAAGCTGAAGAATGAATTCCCCGATATAGACTGACAATCCAATCCCCGGAGCCGGAACGCTTCGGGGATTTTTTACCACTGCCACAGATTCCAGTTCAACGTCAGTGCCACCACAGGCGACAAACCGCCCTTGCCCACACCATATCCGGCACTCAGACCGATGCCGAACCGCTTGGGCTTCGGCTGATGAAACACATCACGGTAGATGTATCGGTCAACGTATTGCGTCTGCCGATACATGCGGATGCTGTCGAGCGAAGGACGCACGCCGCTCACCCATGCCGTGTAGGTGGAATCGTCGGTGTACATCTTCTGCTCCTTCGCGTGCCTGCACCCGTCGACCTCTATCGTGTCACCTGTCAGCCATGCAATGTAGGGTAGGGGAGAAACCAACAGCAGCGTATCGACCTTTGTCTTCGTCACCACGATGGGCGGTGCCTGTACCGTATCGGTCTTCACCGCCGGGTGCCTGCCAGCCGGACGTACCAGCCAGCCCAAGGCGAAGCAGGCTATACCTATTATTATATAAGGTAAGGCTTTCATAAACCAGCGTATTCGGTTTTGGCGTCGAAACACGGGCACTCCTTGATGCGCTCCCACGGGTCGACTGTGCCGTTTCCGTTCGTGTCGGGGCTGATGTCACGGTGTCCGAGAATCACTGCGTCCGGATATCGGGAACGAAGCAGCCGCAAGAGTTTTGCCAATGCCTTTTTTTGCGGCTCGGTGCGGTTGTCCGTGGCTTTGTCCTCCGCATCGATGCCGCCGATGTACGCCACGTTGATGGCGGTCTGGTTGTAGCCCCTCACGCCGTTGCTCACCTTTTCGTCATCGAGCAGCTGGTGGATGGCTCCGCCCGGGTCTACGATGTAATGGTATCCGGGGTTCTTCCAGCCTTTTCTTTTAAACTCATTCTTGATGTCATTCACACTGGCGGTCTGATGGCTTGCCGTGCAATGTACGAATATGCGTTCAATCTTTCTCATATTGGTAAATCTTAAATTAATAATCACTTGGTGGAATACGGTTTTTGCAACCTTTCACCTGACACTCCTTGATGCGGAGCGAAGTGTTCTCGAGGGCAAGCGTTGTGTTCTTCTCCTGTAGCTCACGTATGCGTTGCCGGTCGTCCTCCTTCTCCTTATAGAGTTGGTCTATCTTGACATTCAGTTCGTCCACCCGCTTGTCACGCTGCTCGTAAAGAGCTTTCCATTCATCGGCATACACGGTCAGGTTGTCCAGTTCCGCCCGGCGTGCCTCGGCATTCGCCTTGCGCTTCTTGCTGTCGTAGAAAAGGAACACCCCAAGTAGCGGAAGCGCTACGGAAGACACCAGCGAGCTGATAATGGTCACCACGGTTTGGAACTCGTTCATTCCGCACCTCCTTTCATCATTGCTGCCATAGCCCAAGGGCTGTCGTTGTCCCGGCGATAACCGCCGTTTGCCAAAATAGCTGCTGCCAATGCGTTGTTATTATTGTCGCGGTCGAAACAATAAATCTTTTCTACACATTCTCCCATAATTATAAATTTTTAGGAAGTTAAACGATAAAGTTAATTATAATTAAGTCTCTCTAGAAAAGCATAATTTTTTATTTTAAAAGGTTGCAAGGATTTTTTATGCATTCCTCGATAATGCATCTTACGTGGCTGGTCAAATCCACTGCGACCTTCTTACAATCGTATCTTGCAACCTTAAAAACTTACCGAGTTATTCTACAATTAAATTATTTCAGCCTCTTTGCCGTTAAGAACTCGTATAACAGCCTCTTCTTTAGATGTGGCTATTTCATAATTCCCATCACTATTTATTTTATAAATACCAGAAGATAGAGGGCCTAATATATTACGGTCAAACAAGGAATTATTATTAAACATAACCCTTCCCCAAGAATTAGTTGGAGTTTCATCAATACAGATTCCATCTATAATATTTCCTGTTGCTAAAGCCATTGTACTTGTGTCAGCATCACTGTTATAACCTCCACATATAATAGCTTTACCCTTTTCTATTTTCTTAGAGGAAATATTTAAACATAGAGAGATATTTCCTACTTGAGGATAGATAAAATCAGACTCCTTTATTATTTCTGTTTGAACGTTTTCTCCAAAAATGCTACTATTATTAAGTAATGATATAATATTATCATCACTCATAGCGGTAAAATCTTGATTAAATACATATGTGTACGGTTCTCCGTCTACTAATACTGTTAATTCCTTATTATTAGAAGTGCAATCTCCAATTAATAATCCAAGAGTATCACTACCATCTGCTTTTACGGAAAAATATCGACTTGAAAAAACAAAACAACCTATTCCATCTTTATAATTTTGTTCACATGTAGTAAAAGCACCGCAATCATCTAATGAATCGGAAGTTTCCCAGTTAGTAATGTTAGAATAATCACCATAGGATATTATTTTACTGTATATGCTACAAGTTGGCAATATTCGGATTTTAGTTCCTTGTTTTTTAGATGAAAATTTTAACACTTTGTTTGATGTGTTTACATTTACAAGAACAGGCTTGTCGCTAATAATAAATGGTAATTTAACTATATCAGGTTTATTAGATTGATTATAATTAGTACTTATATTAACTTTTGCTTGTTTCATCAAATTACACCCATTCAATATAATTACATCTCTTAATGGATAATAGCTTCCCATATTAATAATTTTACTATTGCCAAAAAAACCACAATTACTAATAATTATTTTTGCTGGAGTAAGTTCTTTAAGCTTATTTACATCTGTTGTATATCCACTATGACCGCCAATAGTTCCACCTTTTGCTGAGTTAAAAAATCTACATCTTTTTATTTCCCACAACATATTACCTCTTAGTCCCAATCCTAAAACATCAGGAGAATTATATCCTTCAGCAAAAGTTATATTTTTTTTGTATTTAAAATCGCAATCTTCAAAAAGGCAATAACATCCGTAACTTTCACTTGCATTTTCAGTATGTATACAATATCTTGTATTAACTCCGACAAATGTAATATTTTTAAAAACTGAATTTACACTATTGTTGAATAGTACATGAAAATTTGTTCCATTATATTTTTTCCCAGAATCGTTACTGTAAGAAGGGAATTCAGTATTTTCATCTATATATACTTCTATAGATGTATCATCTCTATTAATTCCGTCTATTGTTACATAATCTTTACCATATACATTTGCAAACCAAGCATTAATAGAATTTTCATAAGCCATACAAGTCCAATACTGCTCTGTTATATCTTCTCCTTCTTCATCATAATATTTAATGGTATTAAAAATAAAATGACCATAAACTTTAATTATGTATCTTTTTGTATAGCTATTATCTTTTATAGATTCTAATGCTTCATGAATTCCATTCAGTCCAGAAAAATCACAATCAACTCCTACAGTTCCATTTCTTCTTACAATAATAGTGTTATTAGTAATAATTCCTAATTTTTCCAATTCACTATTTTTTATTGCAGAAATATTAACTGAGTTATCCTGTAATTTTTCTCCGTTGATTTCAACGCTTTCTCCGTTTACTCGCTGTAGTTTTACATAAAATCCAGAATTAACTTGCTGAGAAAAAGTTGATACTCCTACTTGATTAACTCCTGAAGGAACTACGTATTTTACAATAGTGTTTTTATTTTGAATTTCTGAAACACCTTGCACTGATTTATTTTGTAAATAACTTCCATTTTTGTCAAATGCCGCTATAATAGCTAATAAAGTATTCCCATTACATACATTAGCAATAATAATATCTCCTTCATTCACAGGAATTAATTCTGTATGTTTTTGATATTTATCGGCTATATAACCGTTACCCCACATATAATAACCAGCAGAAAACTGCTCTTCTGATACAGTAAGAATGTCATCCAAACTTGGAGAATAACATTCTTTTAAATCATCAGATAATTTATTAAATGTTATTGAACTGCCTTTTATTTGTTCAGTTGTTATAGAACCATCTTGCAACTTTTCAGTTGTTATAGAACCATCTTGCAACTTTTCAGTTGTTATAGAACCATCTTGTATTTGTTCAGTTCCAACTCCATATATATAGTCTTCTTTATTTTCAGTTACTTTAACATACGCATCCAAGGCACCTATTCTTGTGCTTACTCCTATTTTTACAACAGAAGATTCTTTTACGTATATATATTCTTCACCGCTAGGAACTACACCAAATGGTATTTTTTCAATAATATTATTGTTAATATCAAATCCAACAATAAAAGAAGCGTATTGCAAAAGAGTATCTTCATACGCAGCTTTTATTTTTATTTCTGTATTATTATTAACATATAAATCTAAATGTTTATTACGACTAGGTTCTAAAATACCATTTTTTTGATAATATCCTTGCTTAAAATAACTATAATCATATGTTTTTGTTACAGATTCAATTGGAGGCATTAATGTACCACACAACATTAAAGAGTTCTTTTTGTTGTAACCTTCTAGCTCGGTAAGTTTTTCGTCCAAGCTGCCGCTTCCGTCACTCATCCCCACGCACGCGCTGCTGGTTACAGGATACGCCTTGTTTCCCGAATTGTCTTTTAACTGAACTTTTTTTGCTGCCATAATATTCTTAATTAAGATTCGATTTTGATTTCATTGATGTCTCCTAAATCTTGCAGGTATGCCGCACTGTTTGCCGCTTCTATGGAAGGCAGTCGGAGCCATTCGAGAAAATCGGCTTCCGTGCCCTCATGGCCGTTGTCCAGCCACACCCGATATGCGGATTTCCCTTGCACGCCAAGTGACAGTTCTCCGTCCAAGCTGACCTCTGATTGCACATCCAGGTTCTTGCTGCAGCCGTCACTCTCGCAAGATCGGCTCACAAGGTTCACAAAGTCGCAGCAATCAACCACCGCCTGCCTCTCTTTGCCGAAATTTGCCCAAAAGGTAAGTGTGTATCTGCCGGTTTTCTTTTGCTCTTTACCACTCCAATTGAAAACGACGGAATCGTTCTCTATCGTGAAGTCCACCTTTTTCCACCAGCCGAAAGCATCATGAAGTTCAAGTACCGTCCCTTGAAGGTCGGACAACTTGCCTTTGCCTCCGTTTACTTTTATCGCCCAAACGACCTTGATATCATTGCCTATCCTTATTTTTCTCATATAGATACCTCATTAGTGTTACCCAAGTTGTCATATCCCAAATAGTCCGAAAGCGGCACCTCCGCATTGCCTCCGGTCGTTCCTGTATTGGCCCACGAAGAGCCGTTCCACCGGTACACCGGGGCTGGCAGGGTGCTGCCTACCAGTATCAGCTGTCCTACGTACTTGTTCGTGATTGCCGAGTTCGCCTCCGATGTACTCGAAAACAGGGGCATCTTGACCGAAGTGGTCTGTTTCAGCCCCTCTATGGCGGTGCTGACGTTGGCAAAGTTCGTGTTTATCGTGCCTGCCGCCTCCTGCCAGTTCGTATCTGTCTTTATCTGTGATATGTTTGCCATAATTATGCGCCCGGTTGTACCGGTTCTTTTTTACTAACTTTTAGAAATCCGTTTTCGTCTACATATACAGTTCCTGCCAGACCTTCTGTCTCATTCCAGTTCGATCCGGTTATAAGTATCTTTTTCTTTCCTGTATTATAGTCGTGTTCCATTGAGAGCGAGAACAATTCAGAGTTGTCTGCTAAAAAACTTATCTGGTCAGGAAGGAATATTGCCCCGTAATTGCTTAGGTTGTTCACCATGGTGACGCTCCTGCCAAGTATCCGTGTCGAGAACCATGCGGTATCCCCTTCGTATTCGGTAATCATCAGCCCGGCTGTCATCCTGCCGTCATCGTTTAAAAACGATATGTTGACGGCTGTCCTGCCGTCTTCGTCCAGCATTTTCAGGCTCCCGTCTTCCGGGTCTATCACAATCCGTTGCCCGTTCAGCGAAGTCTCGAACTTCCCCCGGAACTCCCCGCCCTCCGCATACACCGTGCCCCGGAACACTCCTCCCAGGGCATAGATGTATCCGCGCAGGAAGATGTCGCCCCCGTGTGTCGCCACGAACTTGGCGAGTGACTTCCATTCCTCGTCGGACGGGTTTTCGCCGCCGATTATCTTGCGTACCGTGGCGATTGCCTGCTCGAACGTGCCGCCTGCCCAGAACGCCACGTCCGTATCCTCGTTGTAGATGCCCGATATGCCGGCATTGACTTTCTCCATCACCCCGTCCGTCCACTTGCCCAGCTGCATCATGGTGGTCAGCCCGAGCCCGCCGATGAACTGCGTGCTGCCTTTCAGCGCCTGCTGCAGGTACCACACGCCTTTGAACCGCTCTGCGACGGAAGACGGGTCGAGCACGGACGGGCACCAGTCGGTGGCGATTGTCCCGCGCTCCAGCTTCAGGCTGTGCACCGTAGCGTCGCCCGAGAGCAGGAACACGCCGCCGCTCTGGTAAGTGAACTTCATGGAATAATGCTGGTACGAGGATGACAGCTGCCGGGAAACGTTGCTCCCGCCGCAGCTCATCCCAATCCCGTTCCCTTTGGCATAGAAGCTGAATACGTAATTCTCGCCGCTGATGAGGGACACGGGTTGCGAGATGCTTCCTACCCGGCAGGCGAATCCGGCGGGTGCCGACGCTTCGGCGACGGTCGTGCCGTTGCCCGTCCAGTGCAGCATGTTGGGGCTGTACATCTGCGTGTCCTTCTGCAGGGAGGTAGCCGGATCCAGCTTTTTGCTGTCGTAGTCGCCCGCGAACGCCGTGTTCAGCAGCAGGTTCTCGCCGCCTATCTGCACCGCCTTGTACACCTCGTCCGGCAGGTCCGTCAGGTTTGCCGAGCCTGTGCTGCCCGGCTGTATCTTCATCCGACCGGTCACGATGTTGTCGCCCGGCTTCAATTGTGTTTCCGGCTCAGGGAAAGAGAACGAATTGATGCCTGTAAACTGGCGGTAATAGGGAGAGCCTTCGCCGGCACCCGCATCGATAACCGCGTTCTGGCGGTTCGGGTCATCGGTGCCCCGGTAGCCAAGCTGTACGATGTCATCGCCAGCCTTGGGCGCATCGCTGCCCGAAGCACAGACATCCTTCGACAGATCAATGTAATCCGTTCCTACGCCGGTCACCAGTCGCCACAGGAAATGGTTGCCCACCGTGCCGTCTGCCTGCTTCACGAGGTTGAACGTCTGCACATACGCCTGGTCGTTTACCTTGAAGTCGTTGGTGATTTCGTTTCCGTCATCATCCGTGGTGTTCATATAACACCGGTATGCATCCTCCAGCTCGTCTACTCTCACGCATTGCATGTTGGCAGAGGATTTGATTTGCGCACCCGCAATGTGGTAAACGCGCTGTATCTCCACCTCTTTTGCCGTGAACTTCATCCGTACGTCCAGATAGTCCGTCTCGATGTGCCAGTTGCCGTCATCGTCCTGCCAGATGCCTACGCCGGAACTGCCTTGCTGGAAATCCCCGGCGGTCAGCCCTTTCAGGAAGGTGATGACAGCCTGTGCCGTATCCGGACGGTCCTTGCGGAGGAACTTTTCGTCCAATCCCGCAGTTGCTTCTAACAGTTCGGCAAAGGCAGCTGCAATCTTGTCGAAGTTGCGCTTCCACTTCAGGCGCACGTCACGTCCGGTGTCTTGTGCTCCGTTCCATGGGATTATCTGTTCATAATTGGTATCCATTACTTCAGTTGCAGTTCGTTGTCGTTAAATGTTAGCAATAAGGGTTGCCAGCACGATGCCTGTTTGCCTGTATCGAGGTCGATGTAGTTCAGCATATAGTCAGAATAGCGGTTGCGCTCCTTACGGTTCTGTTTGCAGAGCCGGGCACGGCATACCGTGACGATACCTTCGCTTTTCCTGCGCGCTATGCTGTAGCTCATGAAGGAGAAAGAGAAGGGAATGCGCAAGCGGCTTAATTCCCGCATCCGGTCTATAGCTTCGTATACGTCCACTTCTATTTACTATTTAGCGATTTACTATTTACGGCAAAGGTAAGAGGGCAAATATGTTGGGAAAAGGACAGCGATCAGCGGCTCACGTTCTTCTCCAGGCGGTTCACCCGGTTGATGGCGTCACGCACTTTGCGGGGGTCTACCACCAGTTCTTTTTCTGTCAGGATGGTCAGCAGGCGGTTGTTTTCCTGTAGCAGTACCACCACCTGTGAGCGTTGTTCTGCCGTCATTCCGGCAAAGGGTGACGCTGATGAGCGGGCATCACCCGTGCCGGTATCGGTGTATCCGCCTTCGTAACGTCCGCCACGGGTGCGCACCTGTTCCAGTATCTGGGTGGTGTTGAGCATCCGGATGGTGCCCCGCTTCTGCGCCACGTCGAACACATCGAGGAACTGTTTGACGGCGGGGTTTGCCACCGCCTCGTGGTTCGCCACGAACTCGTTCTTGTGTACGGGGATGACTCCGGCTGTGTCGTGCGGGTTGCCTGGGGCGGTGTAGCCTTCGATGTAGTCATTAGTGTAACCGCCCGAGTACAGACCCTTGGCTTCATCGCGCTGCTGCTTGGCGACGGCTATCTGGGCGGCACCTGCCACGACGGCTGCAGCCGCTGCGGCAGCTCCCAATGCCGGACCTACAACGGGGATGCCCGCCATCGCCTTGTATGCCTCCATGGCTGCTACGGCGGTGCTTGCCGTCACCTGCAATACGCTCATGGCGAATTGTGCGTCGGCGTATTTCTTCTTGACCTCTTTCATTGCCGCCTCTTTTTCTTCTTCCAGCTTGGTGGTGTCCTTGCCTGCCTTCCGGGCGGCGGTAATCTCCTTGTCATACTTGGCTTCCACCTGGCTCAGCTCACGGTCTTGCAAGGCACTTATCAGCTGGCTGGTGGATGAAGCCGCCTGACCGACCAATTGCATTGCCGATTGGGCTATCTCGGTGCGACGTTCTTCCTGTTCTTCAGCGATGCGGGATTTCTCGTCCTGATACTCTTCATAAGTGATCAGGTCGTCCGCATACATTTGCTCCAAGATGTCGTTCTTCTGCCCGAAGTCGTCTGTGCTGTCTATGGCTCTGAACCCTTCTTCCCGTTGCGTGCGCCGGTCGCGTTTCTGCTGTCGGTTATTGCTTTGTTTTTGCTCCACACCCATATCCAGCAGTTGCCCTTCTACTTCGGTGGTATCCATGCCGTACTTCTCCAGCAGCCGCTTGCGCTCCTCCAGATACTCCCGTTCGATGTCGAGCAGCCGCTGGCGGTAGGCTTCTTCGTCGGCGATGTCGCCGCTGATGAATGCCTGCTTGGCGGCTTGCCTTTCTTTTTCGGCATCCGCTTCTGCCTTGCCGAAGTCGGCGTTCTTCTGCGCTTCGTATACGCGGTTGGCTTCGGCTATCATCTTATCATAGATTTGCCCTTGTATCTCGGTTGTGTCTTGTTTGTTGTCTTCAAGCAATTTCTTTTGCTTGCTCAAATAAGCGATTTCTGCTTGGTATAATGCATTGTTGTATTCTTCTTGAATAAGTTTTTCATCTTCACCGTTCTTTATTCGTTGAAGCTTTTTCTGCTTAGCAAAATTCTTATCCGATTCAAGTTCTTGTTTGTAACGCTCTTCTAATGCCTTAATGGCATCATCGGCAGGCGTACCGGTTGTACCTGTGGTTGTAGTGCCCGTTCCCAGTTCGGGATTCACGGGGTCGGTCGTGCCTGTACTTTGTGCGGACGACATGATTTCGTTGTTGATATCGGCTATGGCTTGCTCGATGCCCGACAACTGCTTCTTGGTGTTCGTCACGGCTTTCTCTGCCAGCTGGAACTCCGAACGCATGGTTTTCACTCCTTGATTCAATCCGGATGCCAGCATACGGGTACCGCTGGTGCCCATGCGGGATGCCTGCACCGTTGCCGTACTTTCGGCTGCGGACAGGTTTCGCTGTGCCGTGGTGAAGCGTTGCTCGTCGGCGGCAAGCTGTTTCTCCGACTGGCGTTTGCGCCGGTACAGTTCTTCCAATTCTTCTTGCGCCGCCTTCAGCTTGATTTGCTTTTCTAACTGTGTCAGATATGCCTTGATGGCTTCGGTGTTGTCGTTGGTCAGCCTGCCTTCGTCGTCCAGCATGCCGTTGTAGCCGGGGATGATGTTTTTCAGTTCGTTCAGTGCCTTGATGCGCTGCTCTTGAGCGATGCGTTCGTTGTGCAGGATTGCCGTAAGCTGTTCTACCCTCGATGCCTGACGGTCGTAGTCTTCGGTCGCGGTCTTGTTGATGCGTTCCATCGAGCGCATCGATTCCGTCACGCTGTCTTGCTTGCGCTTCAGGTCGATGAACAGGCCGGTCAGCACTCCTACCGCCGCAGCGGCGATGCCCCACGGGTTGGCACGCAGAAGGGTGAAGAGCGACTTCATGCCCGTAACGATGCGTCCCGTCCACAGCACTTTCGCCTTGTCGGCAATGACGGAAATGTTTACCGCTGCCGTGTACAGCCCCACCGCCGTAGTGGTCGTAATGATGACGCCACGGTAGTCGTCGAAAGCCTTGATGAGCGAAAGCAGCCCCTTTACGGTCAGGCTGCCGAAGCTGATGAGGTTCTTCATCACCGGCTCCAGCCGTTCGCCCAGTTCTGTCCGCACTTCCTGGAAGCTTTTGCGTGCCTTCTCCAGCCCGGCTTGCACGGTGTTGTTCTGCACGTTGTATTCGTTGGTGATGCTCGTGCCTTCGGCAAAAGCCTTGTTGGCGTTCTCCTGCTCACGGCGCACCAGGTCTACATTGCCTGCCAAGGTGCTGATGACGCTTGCCGCTTCGGCTCCGCTGAGCTGCATTTCTTTCAGCACCGGGGCGATTTGCGCCATGCCGCCCATCTTGTTGAGAGCCTCCAGGAACGAGATGACCGCTGCGTTGACATCAGTCTGCATCAGCCGGGTGAACTCCTCCACATCCATCTGTGCCAGCCGGGCATACTTTGCCGGTTCCTGGTAGATGCGTAGGATGAGACCGGACAGTGCCGTGCTCGCCATCTCCGAGCGCAGCATGTTCTGGTCGAGTGCCGAAGCAAATCCCATGATGTCGGTGACGGACATGCCCGCCTGCTTGCCCACGCCGCCCATGCGTGCCGTGAACTCCACCAAGTAAGGTTCGGACGCGCTGGTGCTCTGTGCCACCTGGTTCACTGCCGAACCGATGGCAAGCATGTTGTCGCGCAGGCTCCGGCTCTCGTCGCCGAACATCTGGCTGAGCTTGCCTATCTGGTTCACGGCTTCCTCGCCCAAGTCTTCTCCCAGTGCCACGTTTATCTGGTTCGCCGCTTCGACGAATTCCCGCACGTTGTCCACCCCCGTAATGCCCAGTTTGCCTGCCTCGCCAGCCAGCCGGTTCAGCTCCTCGCGTGGGGTACGGGTGTCCAGCTGCTTGAACTGTTCGTTCAGCTGCTTCACTTCCTCCCGTGTCATGCCGGTGTACTTGATGGCCTGGCTCTCGGCTTCTTCCATCTTGGCATATTCATCCACACACTGGCGCATGGTGAGGGTCATGCCGGTCAGGGTGGCGATGGCACCGGCTGCCATGCCCGCATAGCGGTTGAAACCGTCAGCCAGCTTGCTGATGGAAAGTCCGGTCTGGGTGGATGCGTTCCGAAGTTCTTTCATCCGTTGCTCGGTCAGCAGGAGTTCGGCCTGATACTGCTTCCATTCTTTCGTGCCGGGCTTGACGTTGTTCATCGCGCGGCGCAATTGCGAAGCTCCCTTGCGCAGTTCGTTATAGGTCAATGCGGTGCGCCCCGCTTCCAGCCGCTGGCTGTAGAGCGAGCGGTTCAGTTCGTCCTGACTCTTTTTGAGTGCCTTGTATTCGGCCGAGTTCTTTTTGCCTGCATCGGCAAGTTTCTGCATTTCTGCGGTTACTTGCTCCAGCTGGCGTTTGGTCTCGTCGAATTTGGCTTTGGCTTCCGAGTTGTCGATACGGATAGCCATGCGGAAATCTCTTATACTGATAGCCATCTTGTTTACTATTTAGCCATTTACGATTTACTATTTACGGTTTAACTGTCCAGCCAACGCCCGTTGTCGAGCCACACGCCGCCGTCACGCCACTTGCCGTCTGCCAGAATCCAGCGTGCGTCGGCTTCGGTGTCGCTTATCTTGGCGGGGTAGAACGTGCCGGTCCATGCCCCTTTGCGCCCACCCGCATCGAGGGTGTATTCTATCTCCTTGCACACGTAGCGTTTGTTGCGGATTTCGAAAACGCCCCGCGGGTCGTAGAGGTTGGGGTCGTGGCTGGTCAGCTTGATTTCGTTGCGCTGGTCTACGTCTAATGTGCCTTCCCAAAAGCAGGTTTGCAGGTCCGTCAGCCGGAGCGTCTTGCCCTCGGTGTTGGTCTGTATATAGGTATTGCTGTCCCACACATAGAGATATTCGTCTGTATAAGCGAAAGGAATGTCTAAAACCACGTAGTGCTCGGTGTTTTCCACAGGCAAGGCTGCCCCTCCGTAGAATGCCACGAAGATGTTGTTCTTTGAAGGAGTCCCGTCACTTTCTCCGGTACTGCTGTTGTTGATCAAGTCGGACACAGGGGTACGCCCTTCGGAGCCATCGTCTTCGTCACCGCTACTTCCCGAACCTCCGTCAACGACAGGCATAGGAATATATATAGGAACAGTCAGACCTGCTCCGTCACCCCGGAAGAAATCTTTGCCTGTCTGCCTGATTTCCGCCGGCATTATCTCCAGTTCTACCTCCTGTTCGGGGTCTGCACGCTCAATGGCGGCAAACTCGTCTGTCAGAATCCATCGGTCTCTGTCACCTGCATGGTCTTCGCCCGACATCGTTCCGTAGTATGTTTTCCGCCGGGTCTCCCCGTCAGTCCATACCGTGTCTGTCTGCTGGTGCTGGGAAGAGCCGAACCAGTAATCCATCCGCCCGACAAAACCGCCTTGCTGCGGCGGGATAGCCCCTATGTCGATGGTGCTTTTACGGGCTGCAGCCTTCACCGTATCGGGCAGACACCTCCCACGCCAATACGCATTGTCCGGAAACGCATACCGCACATCGCTCTGCAGGATGTTTACGGTTTCGGGCTCATCATCTTCATCGGCAGTCTCCACTTCGTACACATCTTCTACCCAGCGGACATGGCTTGTGGTGGAAGCGTGGTAATATTTTTGTTTGGCAAGGAAACGCACGTTCCGGCTCCGGTTGTCTACTACAAACACACCGTCGAACATCAGTTCCAGCTGTTCCAGAAAGTCGCCTACACTCCAGCCGGGCAGCATCTCGCACCATTTCATCGTACGTACCGCATGGCAGATAAACAGGTCTTCGTAGGCGGTGCCGGCCAGCAGGTTGTCGGTCAGTTTGTATCCAAGCGCTTCGAACAGGCTGTTGATATAAACACACAGGTAAGGCTGCGGGATGAAACGGTCAAGGTCGGGAGATACGGACCCCAAAGAGCTTACATTCCCAGGGGTCAGATCCGGAGATCCCGTAGTGAGATTGACCCATGGATTAAGAATCTCTTCTCCGTCGCGGTCGTACACCATGGTCAGGCAATAGTCTACATCCGGATAACGCTTCTCGATATGTTCAACCGCTGCCTTCTTGGTAATGGCCGCTGTCACCGGCATGCCGGAAAGCGAAGAAATCTGCAGGTCGTTGCCGATGATATAGTTCAGTTCCGAGTTTCCGCTGGCTATCTGTATGCTCACGCTCTCATCTGTCCATCCTGTGATGATTTCGGTGCCGTCACAGTACACCCGGTTGTCGGCTATCAGAATGGCAGTTCGTTTGCTTGCCACTTCTGTCACCGAGTTCAGGCGGTTCAGGTGCTCATAAAGTGCCGCGTTGGTCGGGTTGCCGAGCGGCAGGGTGATGTCGTAGGTATATTCGCCGTTTTTGGTGAAAAGCGGATTCTCACGCTTCACCTGCACGCTGAAGTCTTTTGGCAATACGGCGGAAACGCCGTCGATGTAGAGTTCGGTCATTTTTTGTCAGGAGTTAAGAAGTTAAGGAGTTAAAGGAGTTAGAGGGAGTTAGAAGCCAATAGTTATCACGCATAGTCTTGCAGCTTGAATCCGATGCTCAGCCCGTTCCAGCCTCCGAAGATGTCGTATTCCCACTCGATGGTAAGTCCTGACACAACCTGCATTTCGTCGTCGCAAACAAAAGGGGAATCCATCAGGCGGTTGCGAAGAGCCAGCATCAGCTGCTGCAGGGCGGCATAATGCGCCAGTTCGTCTTCGTCACTCTGACTGCCCGACGGCACTTTCTCCAAGAGGAACAGCACCATGTCGTTGTCGCTGCTGAAGTTATCGGCATCCCCATCCACTGTGGCATCGGGATATTTGGCACACAGGATAACGCCGCGCCGGTCACGCAGCTTGCGGATGATGTGCCCTTCGCGCACGGCGAGCGCAATGCCTTCTATCTGAACGTCTTTAGCTTGTCCGTTAACGTTCTCCTTTAATTCAATAAGCCATTCTCTGAATCGTTTGATGTCAACCATAATTTTTTAATTAAGAATTAAGAATGAAGAATGAAGAATCGCTTCGCACGCATGGCATTCTTAATTCTTCATTCTTCATTTAAAAAGTTCTTCACTCTATCAAGTTGTTCTGTGTCGGGTCTGCCATGCGGAACGAGAACTCTACGGTGGACAGCACCGAGCGGCGGAAGTCACGCTCCAGCTTCTGCTTGGTGATGATGATGGGAATCCATCCGGTGGAGGTCTGTATCTCCACCTCACGGGCGTTCAGCAGGTTGTGCCACAGCTTGTATTCCGACCGCAGGTGGATGATGCCGCTTCGTGCCGTGTATTCGTCGGTCACCTTCAGCCCGAACTTGCGCTCTACGCCGTACATCGATGCCGTGTCGTCTTCGCTGCTCCCGGTTACGGAAAGCCCACCCGTGCAGCACAGGGTTTCGGGCATGTCGTACACGTTCTTGAAGCGGAACACCCACCGCTCGGCGTAGGGCGTGGTGTCTACCACAAATTCCAGGCTTCCGCCGCTCAGGCTGAATGAATAGCTCCGCAGGCTTTCCGCTCCGAGCAGGGAGCAAGCGTATTCGTAATCCGCCTTTAGGGTGACAATCGTCTGCGCGTTAGGCAGAGGCAAGGAGTAGCTTTTCTCCGTACCGTCCGGCAGGATTCCGTGCACGACACAGCTGTTCGCATAGGGGAAACCGCTCACGTATTCGGGCATACCGGGACGGGTCACTTTTTGCGTCACCTCGCTCAAGGCTCCCGGCGAACCGGCAGACTTCCGGGTCTGAAGGCAGGAATAGATGACCAGCGAATCGGCATCTTTCGTATTGTTGATGTAGAAAGAAAACGTACCGGAGGCACTTGTTTGCCAATACAGCGCATCTTCGCACCATTCTCCCCACAATGCCAGCTCGCAGAACTTGCCAAGGCGGCGGATGCGCACCTGGTTCTGCGCGTCGGGCACGTATTCTTCGTCCAGTATCTTCTTGCCTCCGTAGTAGATGCTGAAGGTGATGGTCGAGTCGGTATCGATGATGTAGTCCTGCATGGTGGCGCAGAACTCTCGGGTTCTGGGGCGTTGGGTAACAGTCATTTTTAGTTAATAGTGAATAGTTAATAATGGAGGGTCTATAACCGGCAATACTTGTTGCGCGGGTGGTTCCGGGGCAGCAGCTCGTAATCGGGTTCGCTGCCGTCGCGGGCACGCTTCATCTTGTCTATCCAGCGTGCGGCGTCGGCACGCATCCAGTCGGAGGCACGGCGCACGTCATCGAGGCTTGCCGGTTCGCTGTCGCGCATCCCGCTCTCGGAAAGGTAACCGCGCACCACGCCACAGGGCAGCAGTTTGAGCGGCAACCGGCAGAGGGCGGTGCCCATTGCCAGCAGGCACACCGCCATGGCGGCGGCATAGTGTGCCGCACTCTCGGACTTGGACGCGTCCGTGTCCAAGTCTTCGTCTAAGAGCTTCTGCCAGTCTGCTCCGTAGGCATCCGCCACGGTCATCAGCTGCGCTTCGCGGATGAAAGGCACCAGCAGCAGGTATGTCCGCTCGCTGCGGTTGATGGGGAAATACATGTCGAATTGCGCCCCGCTGCGCACGATAAGCTGCCGGGTGGCACGGTACAGGCTTGTAGAGGTCCACTCTTCGGGCTTGGTCTTGTTCAGGTGGGTGATGAGCGAATCTACGGCACGGTAGTACGCTTCCATCTGCATGGCATCGTCGCGATCCAGCTGCCACTCCCACGGCAGCTTGTCGCCCCCGTCGGTCGACACCTTGAACTTGCGCCCGTCGTCTTCGTGGCTCAAGTCGTTTTTCTGGTACATGCGCAGCGTGGCAAGGATGGCGATGGGACGCTGCACCAGCCGTCGCAGCGGGTCGCTGTCGTCTGCCTTTTCAGCCAGGGCAATGACGCCTTCGCCCACCAGCCGTGCCAGTTCTTCGGTGGCCTGCTCGATGTCGCCCTCTACCTTCGTGAAGTCGTTGTTGGCGTAGTAGTTGCCGGTCAGTGCCCGGAGTTGTTCGGTTCGTTCGATTAGCAACATGTCATTTACGATTTAGCAATTAACGATTTACCAATGATTATTTCAGGCAAATGTAAACCATGGAGGAAACAAAGGAAAGGACACAAAAAAAGAGAGGATGCAAGTAAATAAACCAATAATCATTTGCATAATAAGCAAAAGCGTATTATCTTTGTAGTGTCAAACAAGAGTTCTTAATTTAATGTTTAAATCGATGAAAGAAGAAGAAAAAAAACAGTTAGAGCAAGAGTACGAGAACCTGAAACTTCTGATTTCCTTTCATGAATCTTACGGAATACCCGAAGACGTAAAAGAGCGGAAGCAGTTGATAGACGATATCTTGGACCGGATGCTCGAGATTAAAGAGAAATTGGAACATGAATGATTAACCGCCCTCCCTTCACTGGGAGGGCTTAAAACTACAAAAATATGATAAATTGGGATAATTGCCTGCCTACTCCGGAAATGAAAGCAGCGTTCGAACGTTTTAAGACCTTGCGCACCCAGGAGGAAAGGGATGCTTTCAAAAAAGAAATGGAAGCCAACTACGCACGTATGTCTGATGAAGAGAAAGCACTTTACAGGGAAAAGGCTGAAGCCGGATTCCAAGCGACAGTGGATGCCTGCAACGATTTTATCAACCGGGCAGACGAAGCTATCCTACGGGATAAGCTCGGCGAGCTGCCGGAAGCCATATCGCTCAGCTACATTGCAAAGAAATACTTTGGCAAAAGCCGTAACTGGTTATACCAACGCATTAACGGTTATGTCGTGAACGGGAAAAAGGCTCATTTTACCGAAAGTGAACTCCAAACATTCAGGCATGCACTGGATGACATTGGAGCGATGCTGAACCAGACATCGTTGAAACTCGGTTAAGAACAATCTTGTTTGAACATCCGTCCCCGCAGTCGAGCCGCTGCGGGGATTTTTTTCATCTCTTCATCCGCTTCATCATTTCGTCTGCCCGCTGCTTGTCGTCGAGCAGTTTGAGGAGGACACGGAGCAGCGGTGTGCGGTCGGTATCGTCTGCCGTGCCGAACACGCCGCTCTCTGCCACGGTATAGAGGATGCTGTTCAGCCCCAGGTCTTGTGCGGACGAACGGGGTGCATCCGGCTCACGACGGCTGAATACGGGGGCAAAGGTCACTTCGTGTCCGTCGACGACGAAGCTGCCTGTCTGCAGGTATTCGCAGAAATAAGCGAACCACACGTATACGCCCCACTGCATCCAGCCGGGCATCTTCACGGCATCGCGCATATAGCCGGGCATGTTGTCCCGGCAGAAGGGGATGCGCCGTCCGCCGGTACCGGGTGTGCGGTACAGGGTGGCGGTGAGGGCAAGCAGGTCGCTCTCGTAATGGTCGGTGGTGTACAGGTTCATGGCGGCAGTGGCGCAGCGGAACTCGCCGAAAGTGAGGTCGGCACCGTGGCTTGCCGGACCGCGCAGCCCTTGCCACTCCGGCAGCAGGTTCTTCGTGGTGCGGAAGTCCATGGCAACGCAGCCTTCTTCGTCGTCCACCACCCACATCCAGCCCAGCGTGCCTGCCAGCCTGTCCACCAGGTTCATGTCGTCTGTCTCGTGCTTGCGGCGGAACCTGTAGCCGCGCCGCTTCAGCACAAAGGCACACCACGCACGGCGGATATCCTGCAGCGATACACCCCGCCGTACCCTCAGTGCGTGCCTTAACTTCAGGAGGTACACCCACTCTTCGGGTGTCACCTCTTCCCAGCAGTCGGGGAAACTTAATTCATTTGCCATTTGAGTATTTACAATTTACTTGAATTCCACATTATCCCTCCGTGATGAATAAACCTTATACCTGGTTCGAAGCCCGGTCGCCTGCGCTCACGTTGTCTTCTTTGTTGATGACCTTGCGGTACAGCCCGAGGAAGATGCCTTTTTTGTCCGGGAAGTTGATTCGGATGGCGTCGTTTACGGCTTCGAGGGCGATGTCTTCGGCTATCTGCGTGTCGGCACCGTAGAATATCTTCAGGGCATAGAGCATCTGGCTGCCGCTGTCGCTCTTGCCGTCGATGATGATGTTGGCAAGGGCAGGAGATAGCCCGAAGCCGCTGGTAGTCGAGCTGTCGGCGATACGGCTTATCTTCGCCTGCGCGTCGATGTACTTGTCGATGTTCATCTCGATAGGCTCTATCTTCCAGCTCTGCAGGTTGCCTTGCGGGTCGGTGAAGTCCACACACGAAAAGAACTTGCCCGCGTTCGCCTTTCCTGCCATCACGTCGGCAATGGTCTGCGTCAGTTCGTCTTTCAGCTTCGACATCTCGCGCTGCACCTGCTCTTCGGTCCAGTCGGGATGCAGTTCCCTCACCAGGTCTTTTTTCTCATTCCAATACTCACCCGGGGCGTGCACGATGTATGCCGCCGCAATCATGTTCTCGTTCAGGTGGCTGATGATGCGGGGCAGGTCGTTGGCGTTCTCCAGCCAGGGCACCGAGCCGTAGAAGCAGGAAATGGCGTACAGGTTGCGCCCGAACGAACGCATCGAGTGGTAGCGGATGGCGGTCTCGTGGCGCGAGGGGTTCCATTTGTCGAACACGGGATAGCGGCGGAACGTGCGACTGCGGAACGCGTCGAAGTCACCGGTCAGCACGTGGGTCACGTCTTCCAGCCTCCGGCTGTCGTTTGCCGGCCATACCAGCCGGCATTCCTGCGAGTGCAGGCAGTCCAGCCCCGCCACCCACGGGCGGCCGATGCGCACGCCGCGCCCCATGCGGTACTTGACGAACACGCCGTTCAGGTGGGTATATTCTACCAGGGCGGCACGCACAAAGGCACGGTAGTCCCACGACTCCAGCCAGTCTTGTATCTCCGCGTCTTCCACCCATCGCTGGACGCGCTCGTTGTTCTCTATGGCGATGCGGTAGAGTGCCGGTCCCTGCCCGTACAGCAGCCCCGTCTTGCGGTCGAGGATGCCCGGGCCCAGGTTGTTGCGCTCTAGCAGGTTGCGGATGGCGTTGGGCAGGTTGTTGTCTTTGCCCCAGGGCACCACCCGTTCGCCCGCCACGCTGACGGGGTCGCCGTCCCAGTTCTCGCCGCCAAGGTCGAAAAACTGGCTCATGGCGCCGCTCCAGTCCATGTGGATGGCATACTGCCCGGCGGCGGTGTCTACGAATGAGAATTTTCCGATATGTTTCATTGTTCATGAGTTAAGGAGTTAAGAAGTTAAGAAGTTAACGGTTTATCAGGATGCGGGTGGTGTTGATGAAAAGCGTGCCGCAATAGTCCTGCACGATTTTCTGCAACGCAGGAATATGCTGTTCGACGACAGGGTCGAACCACGGCTTGGGACTGCGCTCCATCTTGTCGCGGTTGTGCTTCTTGGTCACCACCACCGTACCTCCTTCGCGGTTGTATCCGCGCCCTACGCCCAGATGGACGTACAAGCCCGCCTCCTCGAACCCGAACCCGATGCTGGTGATTTCCTGCCCCGCCTGCGGAGCCTTTCCCCAGTGGCGGTAGTTCTGCACGAGCGAGGCGGACAGGCGGGTGTCTTCCGTTATCCAATGGCTTATGCTGCTCCGCAAGGCTGCGTTCACCGTGTCTCCCCAGCGGCGCACGTTGCTGTTGAAGCGGGCTACGGCTTCCTTGTCTTGCTGCCGTTCCCACTGCTGCGTGATGCCTGTATCCCCTTCCACGTAGAGTTCGATGGGATACCCTTCGCCCCGTTTCTTCCGCCGGTTGCGCCGGTAATACCCTGCCATTCGTTCTGCATTTGCTCCCATAGCTTGTTTTTTCGGCAAAAGTAAACAGACAGCGGTACGGCGGAAAGGACACAAAAAAAGGCTTCCCCCGGGGAAGCCTCCATACTGCACCGGCTCTGAGGTGCAGCTGTGTGTCAATAAAACTACATTATTGCCAGACATTCTTTTCCGATGCGGTGAATGCCTTCAACGATGCGGCGGCGTTGCTCTTGGCGAGGCTCTCGCAAACCGTTTGCATAGTGTGAAAGCTGTTGCTGGCTGATGCCCGATGCCCGCGAGATAGCGGCAAGCGAGGTGAATTGTTCGCATTTGCGCAGCAGGGCAGAGGTTCCCAGCTCGACATCAAACTCGTAATCTCCTGCGGCAAGCCATTCCGGCATGGCATCACCGTCTTCCGTGCAGCCCTCTACATGAAACCGCACGGCTTCTGCCAAATCCTTCATCAGCCCCTCATACGTTTTGTTGGTTACGGTTACTAATCCGTTCAGGACCTCACATTCAGTCACTGCGGCATAATTCTTTTCGCACCAATCTACTTTTACGTGAATCTTTTCCATATTATCTATCCTCCTGCTATTATTTATATTAAGAGAAAGGGGCAGGTCATTTCCACCCCGCCTGTTTCCAAATGCTGTTTAGCAGGAATTGGCTCAAGACCTCGCTTTCGTGTCCCCTTACCGTCACCTTACCCGGCTTGTCCGGGTGTTTGAATTGCCGGTGGTCACCCCCTCCGCTTTTTATCTTGACCCATCCGTCGGCTTCCAGCATCCTGATTACTTCTCTGACTTTATATTTTTTCATTCATCGGTTATTGAGTGTACTGCAAAGATATAAAATATTATATCATCTGCAAAGGAATGGTGTATTATTTTATACTATTTAGAAGAATATACCCGGGTGTCCGTGAAGAACAGCCGGGTACAATAAAAGAAGAAGCTATCGCCGAGGGACTCAACCTACTTCCGGCAGCCGGTTGCGCCCGATGTACGTCTCTTCGCTCATCGCTCCTTTGATGACCGCCTTGGCATCCTGCCAGCAGTACGCCATGCGGATGCCGCGGTGGGTCATCACCCAGTCGCTCATGCCGGTTTCGGCGGAGATCTCTTCTACCACCTGCAGGAACTGCGTCAGGTTCTCCAGCCCGTTGATGTAATAATGCAGTTCGGAGCATTCTTCGCGTGCGTCATTCATTGCGCGCCTCCTTCCTCTTTCCATTCGCCGGTGGCTTTCAGTGCGGCGGTAAGGCAGCTTATCAGGCGGCGCACGTCATCGGCATCCAGTTCTTTGTCCATCAGTACGCTTTCGCCGCCGCAATACAGATAATAGATGTAATCGCTCACGGCGTTTCCGGTTGCTTTCATCTCGCAATACACGTACATCTCTTCGTTGTTGTGGTTAATGTCGCCGAATTTCTTCTTTTTCATCGCGCGCCTCCTTCCTCTTCAAGTCCGATTTTCAGGAATCGTCCGAGCCAAGACACATCGGCAGGCATCTTCTGGAAGATGTATATTACCGTTTTCACGTACCCAGATGATGCCGCTTTCTTGTGAAATTCTTCCAGCGTCCCTATGCTGTAACGTCCGGCTTCCTCTACTACCGCATAGTCACAAGGTCTGGAGGGTGTATAATAAAGAATAGAGGAGGGTGCTTCGAAGTTGCTTTCGGAACAAAGCTTTCTCCATAGACGGGTCTTTCCGGTTCCTGCCTTTCCGCAGATAACGATTGTTTTCATCGCTCACCTCCTTCCCGTTTTGCACGGTACACGCAATAAGCCGCTGCCGCCACGGCTGGCGGAAACACGAAGGTGACGCAGAGCGCGCCGATGGCGCCCACGTACCATGCGTCTTGCGCTGTCTGGATTTGACATTCGGACGGAAGCGCCCGGTTGATGAGTTCACGGAATCTTTTGCCCACGGATACACGGGCGGTCGGCATGCTCTTCGTGCCGAGAATCATTTCTTTTTTCATAAACATATGAGAGTTTGGCTGTGTACAGGCAAGTTTACGTATGGATACACGAACGGCTGCCTGTTTCCCGTAAAGTCGCCAAACTCTCATATGTTATTCTCCGAAGAGCATAATATGTAGGGAAAAGACAGCCGTAAGTTTCGTATATAGATTTGGGCACCTCACGAATGAGGCGAGCAAACCGATGGACATAAAAAAAGCCCAATTTCGTATTGAGCATCTAACCGGATGCCCTGCGGATATGAATATCATATAAAAGTTTGGCACTGCAAATATAGGAATAGTTTTTGGAACGGCAAAGAGAAAAATGCGTAAATTTGCGGAAAACAAAAGAGAATGAGTATTATCAAAGCATTATTATCACATTCGGATGCCAGCGGCTCTCGTTCCACTATCCTCAAGCCGCTTACGTGGCTGCTGGGAATTATACTTGCCACCCTGTTGGCCGCATTCCGTTTTAGTGCGCCGGCATGGTTCTGTTATCTGTTGGCTGGGATAGCCATACTGGCAGTCCTGCTGTTCTTTTTCGCTTATGTGTTTTGCCTGTTCAAAGACCGTGATGCCTTGCGCAGCGAAAGTTTCAGCCTGCGGAAGATCCGCAGCGGCCTACTTAGCCGTGACATAAACGAAACCGTACGCCGTGCGGACACACTGTATAGATACATCTCCAACGGAGAAACAGATACAAAATAAAAACCATACTGTCTTATGAAACCGTTCGTCCTCCCAATCTACAAAGTGACTACCGAGACAGCTTTTTACTTGTCGCTGGACGTATTGAAGCTGTTCTACGACAATGCCCAAAAGCGTCTTGCCGACTATCAGAAACAGGCAAACGACACCACTGAGAGGGCTTACAAGACCCTTGCCATTTATGCCACCCTGCTCACCTTGCTTTGCGCTTACGTATTCACTCATCCGGATTTAGCGTGGCGAACGGTGCCCGTATGGTTCCTACTTGCCGGTACAGCCTTATCCACGTTCTGGATGATGAAAGTGGTTATGCCCCGCGACTATATGCCATTGGGAAATACGGTCAAGGATTCCCAGCCCAACGAATATGCCCAATCGTTTACGGAGGACGGAGAATCGGCAAGCGATGACATACAGATGCGCCTTGTTTTGCGGGACGAGCTTAACCAACTGGAATATTCCATTCGCTGGCAAGAGCAGACGAACAATCGCCGTGTCCGACTGTTCGGGCGGTCGCTCCGGTCCATTCTCTGCGGCATTTGCGCCGCCATGCTGTCTTATCTCATCCTTCTTTTCCTTTAGTCGGATAACTTGTTGTGCCCGGAACAGGCTTCGGTTGCGGGCGCGGCGGAGTAATCGGTATCTTTGGTGGTAACTTTCCCATAATTGCTAAAAAAGGGCGTCCCCCTCGCCACAGTGCGCCGACAGGATAAACACGAACCTGAACCCGGCTTCACGGGTTACACTGTAGCAAGGGGGACATGTCTTTGTTTTTTATTCGGCATGGCAAATATAAGAATAATCAATCAGACATGCAAATTCCGTCCGTTTTTCCTTTCTGTTCCAAAACTTTATGCTATCTTTGCCTGCCACGGGAGGAAACGAAAGTTCCCGTACCTATCCATTTTATGACTCTTTTCGAAATACTGGAGTTCAACCGCGAACTCATCGCCAAGCTCGTTGCCGCCGGCGTAAAGGCGGACGACTGCAAATACATCGACCTTTACATCGAATATACGTCCATGCGCCGGCGAGGCGAGAAGGTGACCTACGCCGTGACCGTGCTTGCCGTGAAATACCGCATCTCCGAGCGCAAGGTGTACGCCCTGCTGAAACGCTTCGCCGCCGACTGCACGCGCCGTGCAGCGGAATGAGCGCACGCCGGTGTACGGATTCCGCCCCTTAGCCTTACCTTTGCACCCGGCCGGAGCAATGGTGCTGCGGCGCAACCTTTAAAACCTTACAATCTATGATCAACTATTCTGTATGCCTGCAGGCGAACCCTGCCAGCGAGTCGGCGCCCGAAAAGGCGTATGCAAAACCCCAGATGAGTGAATTGATGACGTTCAACAAGTTCGTGCGCCACATCGCGAACCACAACGGCGTGTACTCGCGCGGCACCGTGAAGGGTGTCATCTCGGACATGTGCGAATGCCTCGTGGAGATGCTCCTCGAAGGAAAGAAGGTGCAGCTGGGCGACCTGGGCGACTTCTGGATTACGCTCTCGTCGGAGGGCGCGGAAACGCTGGAAGCCTTCACCGCCCAGAACATCAAGGCGGTGAACATCCGTTTCACGCCGGGAGCCGACTTTGAGAACCTCGCCTCGCAAGCCACGTTCAACCCCGTGAGCAGCCGTGCCGCCCAAGCCGCCACGCTGAAAGCCGAAAAGGCGGGCGAGGCGACGGTAGACCTGGAAGCGGCAAAACGGAAAGCACAAACGCAGACGGGCGCGTAGGCAATTGATGACAACCGGAAAGAGGCTCGTCCCTTTATGGGGACGGGCTTTTTTTATGCCCTTACGGGCAGAAACGCAGCGCGCTGCGAAGGCAGTTTCATAGCGGTGAAACTGCGGATGTACCGCTATGTATCGGGCTGATCAGCGCGCTGCGTGCGGCGGCATTCCGCGCTTCCTCCCCGTCTGCCAGGCGGAGTGCGCCTGCGGAACAGGGCGGTTTTCCGGGCAAAACGGCACAACGGGAAGCAAGAAACCGATGAATATCAGAAAGAAAACCTTCTGTTGTCGCTTTAAAAGCGGCAACAAGCATCTCCGAAGTCCGAGCCGCGCCGTCGGGGGATTGCGATTGCAAGCCTTCTCCCAGTTCGGAAATATGACGAAATATCGTTACAAATAATGCGAAGCCCACCAGCTGGAGCAAGCCGTCCCACCTTGCGTCGCATCTCCGTTAGGGAACAAATAAAGCCCGACCATCCATCACGGACAGTCGGGCTGCACACAAACATGGAAAGAAAGCTGTGCTATTACAAGTAGGCTGCCCCGCTCACCTTGCTGCGGCTCTGCCACATACGCACCACTTCGGGGCGCAGAACGAAGTACTTCAGCGCGTCGGTCAGGTTGGTGCTCTCACGGGGCAGGCGGTGTACGGGCAGCTTGTCGCCGGTCTTCTCCTTGACTATCTGCGTGGTGTTGTCGCGCTCGTTCACCTTCGCCTTGGTGCGGGTCACCTCCATCTCGCTCTTCAGGTTGGGGCAGTTGTGCTGGTCGATGAGCAGGGTGTAGAGCTGGCGGGCGAGGTTGCCCGGCAGAAGGTCCATGAAGAACCGGTACTCGAGGTTGCTGGAGATATTGCCTTGACCCAGGCTCATGAGCTGCACCGTCCAGCCCGTGCGCCTCCCTTCGCTGTCGGTCTCGATGGCTTTCTTTATCTGGCTTGCCATGTCGGTGCTGACACGCTTGTAGTTGTTCATCGAGCGGTCGTAGTAGAGCTTGAGCAGCTTGCGGCGGTGGGGCTTGAAGTAGGCGAGGAACTTGTCGGCAAGGTCGCGCACGTTCTGCGGGGGCAGGGTGTACAGCTCCTTGAGGATGCGCATCACGCGTCCCGCCTGCTGCCCGAACACCATGCTGAGCATGTTGCCGGCGTCCATGCCTGCCTCCAGCGGACGCCCCGGGTCGAGGTAGCGCAGCACGGTGCAGTCCTGCTCCCAGCCGAAGGGGTGCTGCTCGATGACCTCGTTCAGGAAACCGTCGGCATAGAAGTTCTTCATCGACAGGTTGCAGTAGAACATCTGCGAGGCTTCGAGCTTGGGGATGACCGAGAGGATGTTGCACGCCGCGCCCTCCAGCCCTTCGGCAAACTCGTCGTTGAACCAGTCCTCACCCAGGATGTCGACGTTGACATACGAGGACGAGATGAAGAAGAACGACACCCCGCGGCGGGTCTTCACCCACCGCCGTTCCCACCGCTCCATGGTGCGCCGTGCCAGCATCATCTGGCGTTCGGCATCCGCCAGGGCGGGGCGCACGGCAGGTTCGGTGCGCGCGTCCGCCTTCAGGCTGTTGTATTCCTGAAGCCGTGACAGGTATTCGCGCTTGGTGTCGTTGTAGACGAAGCCGGCACGGAGGGCGAGCAGGATGCGCTGCTTGTCGTTCTGCCGGGCGAGCTTCAATATCCAGTCGTACTCGCCCAGGTGGTTGGGGTTGGGCATGTCGGTGGTGAGCGTGCGGCTGCGGTACCACACCGAGTCGCCGTACTTCACCCGGAATCCGCGCACCGCCTTCAGCAGGTTGGTGAACTTCTCTTCGGGGAAATACTTCACCTCGTCGCCGAACACGCCCACGTAGGAGCGTCCCGCGCCGATGGCTGCACGGTCGAGCGAGATGAAGGTGAAGTTGAACCCGGTATAGAACACCATGGTGTTGCGCCAGTCGGTGCAGACGTTGTACATGCGCTGCTTCCATTCCCGTGGCGGCTCGCGGTTGATGACGAAGTGCACGTCGGGCATCCATCCCAGCAGCGAAAGCCCGTCGATGAGCGAGGGGATGACGTTCTTGTGCAGGTCGCTGTAGGTGTCCGCCACCCATGCGAAGGGTGCTCCGGGGCAGTCGTGCGCCACCTCCTGCACCCGTTCCGCCAATACCTGCACCGTCTTGGCACTGGCACGCCCGGCAATCCAGTACAGGCTCCAGGGCTGCATCACGGCGATGAGCTGTGCCATCCAGTTGGCATAGCGCACCTCTACGTCATTCGTAATCTTTAGTTTTCTCTTGCGTGTCATCGAGCATTTCTTCAAAGTTAATGTCTTCTATGTTGGCATCCCGGCGCAGGCGCACCTTCTCGCCTTCGGGCAGGTCCTGCATCTGGTCGATCTGCCGTGCCAGGTTCTGGCGGTTTGCCGCCGGAAGCCCTACCGATTCGGGGCTGAGGTCGTACCACTTGATAGGCTTCTCGTCCACCTGCTTCAGTTTTACGGGGTCGGGCTTGTCGAGCTGCTTCACCTTGGCGGCCTGCACCAGCAGGTTGCCGTACACCTCCATGTCTTTTGCCGAGGTGGCGTTCTGCAGCACGGCGAGGGCTGCCTTCTGCAGGTTGTCGAAGAGGATGCTTCGGTAGGCGTCGTTTTCCACCGTGTCGTTCAGGTAGAACAGGTTGAGGGCTTCGGCGTACATCTGCCGTGCCCTGCCACGCTCCACGCAGAACGGCTTGTGCATCAGGAAGGCTATGGCGTTGTCCTTGCCGTACTTGCGATGGATGCCCACCAAGGCGTAAAGGGCATTGTAGTAGTCCAGTTCTTCGGCGGTCAGCTCCAGGGTGCAGCCGCTGGCAAGGTAGTCTTGTAGGGTTTCGTAGTGGGATTTTTCGAACATACTTAGAAAGGAAGAATTAAAGTCAGCCTATATCATCAAAGAATATCTTGTTGATGCTGTTTTTATAACCTATCGATTTGCGGAACTTGTCAAACCGCTGTGCCTGTGTCACGTTCTCACCGGTCTGTGCGGCGGCAGACATTGACAGCCCCTCTTTTGCCTGCTGGAGCAGCTGCCCCCGGTCGTAGTGGTACTTCAGCGGACTGCCTATGAGGTGGAAGTACCACAGGAAGTCTTTCTGCGGTATCTTGTAGTACATGGCAATCTGTTCGGGGCGATAGCCGATGCCGGCAAGACGTTCGTATTCGTCAATGTCGATGCGCGACATCCATTCGGGACTGTCATGCCAGCGGTCGTATCCGGTCACTTCTGAATTCATGGTGATTGGTTTTATTTAAAACGCAGACTGACGCAGATTTTCGCGGATAAAGATTTTAATCTGCGTGAATCTGTGTCAATCTGCGTTTCTTTTATTACTCTAATAATCTCAGGATGTCTGCCCGTTCTTTCTCGTAGCCTGCCAGCCGTTCGCGGCGCACGGCGTCGAGGTGGGGCTTGTCACCCTTTGCCAGTTCGCTTTTCACGCGCCAGATGTTCATCTCCACCTGCCGCAGCCGTGTCATCAGCTTCTTGACCGGCATGTTCACCAGCTTTTTGCGGCGGCGGAACTCGGCGAAGGCGGGATGCTTGCCCAACAATGAGCCGTGTTCTTGGTACCACGTTAGCTCTTGCCAGATAAGGCGGTTGTCGATGTAGTTGTCTACCAGCTCGCCTGCCGTCTCGGCGCATTCCGCCAGTCCGGCACATCCGCGCAGCTTCTGATGCAGGCGGACGTAAGCCCGGTACTTGGTGAACTTGCGGCTGGCAAGGGCTTCCAGCTCCATGGGGCATCCGGGCTTGTCGAGAAACGGGAACTCGTCGCGGAAGCTCAGGCTCTTTTCTCCGGCATCCGCTCTTCATAGCTCGCAGGGCGACTTGTCGGGAAAGCGTTTCTCCAGGAACTTCTCCAGCCACGGGCTGTAACCGCTGCGGGCATTGTTCATGAACACCTTGTTCTGTAACAGCCGCTCCACGTACTTCTCATCGGGCGCCTTGCTTACCACCGGCAGCAGGAAGGGATCGGTCTTCCAGTCCAGACGGACGGGGTGCACCGTGTTGCACTGGTTGAAGTAAAGCGAGGTGAAGAGCGTGCCTTCCGTGGCTTTGGGGTCATCGGCAGGCAGGAACGCCGCCAGCCGTTCCTTCTCAAACCATAGGGGCGTATGGGTGCCGTAGTTCAGCGCAGGCAAGCCCGATTCGGCGAGCAGTTCCATCGTGTGGCGCATCGCGGCGCGGTAGTGCCCGCTGTAGGATTCGGGGCGGAGCGGTCCCAGTACCTTGGGAATACGGATGTGCTCCAGCCCGACGGGGTTCATCAGGTAGATGTCGTCGTTGGTCCAGATGAAGCCGCCGGTCACTTCCGGGCTCTCCTGTGCCGTCCACAGCTTGTGCAGGGTGTCCACGCTGGGGATGTCCGAGCAGCGGGGGCACTCGATGAGGGTCAGGTTCTCGCCGTCCATCCATTCTTCGGCATCACCGATAATGACGATGCGGAAGGGAAAGCGCGCGTTCTGGTACCACGAGCGCAAGGCGAAGAGTAGCTCGTTGCCCTGCGCATATTCCTTGCAATACGGAATGGCCACCGAGACGCATGCGGTCCCGGCGGTCTTCTTATTGTCGGCATCCTGCACCGGTGCGGCTGGCAGGGGTGCAGGGTTCTCTACAGGTTTCATCTTGTCCGTCATACTCCTCCTCCGTGTGACGACCCTGTACCGGTCAGTCCGAGAATGGTGTTGATATCTTCATCGTCGGTCACAGGGATGAGCGACTTGGCAATCACGCCCAGCGTGTCTCCCCGCAGGGTGGAAGCCATGTTGATGGTGGTCTTGTTCGCCTCGTTGTTGTCCTGCCCTTCGGCGGTGCTGATGCTCAGCGGGGTGCAGGGCGTTCCGGCAATCTTGCAGTCTTCGCCCGCGCAGTTGATGACTATCGCACCGAGGTTTTCGTTGACGTTGTTGTTGAGGAACTCTTTGAACTCGACTTCCGAACCCGGATGCTCGAAGTCCACGTGGTGGATAAATCCGCGTGCATCGGGGTCTCCCTCTGCGGTGTCGTAGATGTTGATGGTGCTCTGCGTGGTGTACACGGCAATGGGTTTCTTGCTCTCGGCGAAGGAGAAGGCGGTCACGCGCACGCCCTTCGCGTCTTTGGTAAAGGTTGCCACGTCGTCCCAGCGGAAGAGCACGATGTATCCTTTTTTGCCTGTAGCCCGTCCGGCATTGTTGCTCTTGCGGGGCACAGATATGAATGCGTATTCGTCTGCCATAATAATGAAGAATTAATAATTAAGAATGAAGAATTGACAATGAACCATGCGGCATCGCAATTGTCCATTGTCCATTGTTTATACGCCGCCTCCCTGCGAAGATTCCGGTTCTTCTTCCTCTTCGGGCGGGATGTAGGCGAAGATGGCTTCGGCGAGCCAGAAACCGCAGGCCTCCCACCATTCCGCCATGATGTCCACGTTGTAGTGGTTGGTCTCCATGCGGATGCTGGTGCGTTGCGGGTCCTTCGACATCAGGTGTTTGAAGTTCTCCTTCGGAGTGATGAAGAACACGCCGGTACCGCGCATGCCTTCGAGCGGGGCGAAGGTGAAGTTGGTGAAATCAATCTTCACTTTTTCGCCGTCCTGGTTCTTCAGCCACGGGTATTTCTCGCGGTAGGCACGGCTGTATCGGATGACCAGATCCGGGTCTGCGTGCACGAACATCGACTTCTTGCGGTAGAGGGGCTTCACCTGGTCTACCGCCTTGTCTATCTGTTCCAACAAGGCTTCACCGTCCGTGCTCAAGGTTTCGCCGTCGAGCAGCCACGTCACCTTCTTGTTCGATGCCGTCTTGAGTGCCTTCAGCTGGGTCACGTAGCCGTCCATGCAGTCGAGGGCATCGCTTGCCGCGCCTCCGTCCTGACTGGCGGAGTTCTCCTTATATACGCCTACAGCCAAAGCCTGCTCACGCTCTTCGTCCAGTTTGGGGAAGATGAGCTGGTAGAGGATGTAGCGCACGATGGGCATGTCTTGCGGGTCGAGGTTCTCGTCGTAGAGGTAGCCCAGGATGTCCTCCATGATGTCGGACGGTTTGACTGGTACGTTGATCTTGCACTTGTAGTTGCGGATGGTGAGCGGCGTGAAGGTGCTCTTCGACTTGGGTGTCCAGTAGGGCACGAACTGTTGCAGCACGCTGTCGATGGCCGCCTGCTGTGCACGCACCTCGGTCTTGTCCGTCATGATGGTGCTCATGTAGCGGATGGATTCGGTAGTGCCCATCAGGTCCTTGATGATCTGCAGGCGTTCGCTGCTTACGTACTTGCCGAACTCTTTCTGAAGCTCGGTGGTGTCGATGGTGGTGTTGCCGCTGTAGGCAGCCCCCTTGAATGCCGCATCGAGCCACTGGTTGTGCGCCAGGCTCATGTCGGGCTTGAATTTCTTTGCCATACCTTTATCATTATCTCCCGTCACCTGTTCGCCGGCATCGGCTGCAGGCTCTTTACTCAGGCGTTCGATGGTCTTGTCCCGCTCTTCGAGAAGGGCTTTCATCTGCTTTTCGGATTCCTGGAGTGCCTTGATGCGATCCATCAGGCGGACGTTGCTCTCGCGTTCGTCTTCCAGCTGTGCCTGCACTTCGCCGGTCACGGCACTTTCGGCTGCCGCACCGTCTTTCTCAAACTCCGCCAAGTCTTTCTTGAACGACTCGACAAACTTCTCGCCGTACTTCTGCTTCAGCTGCTCTTCTTGCACCGACAGCAGAACGGACTTGCCGTTCTTGTCCTTGGCGAAAGCCGAGATGCCCAGAAAGGCGAGAACCACACTCATTACTTTTCCAAACATAGCTTTTATTCAATTAAGAATTAATAATTAACAATTAATAATTGGCTCCCATATAGTCGTCGATGCACATCTGCGCCGACAGCTCGCGGCTCCGTTCGGCAGCCTGCGCCAGCGTTCCTACCGCATCTGCCAGCCCCGTGCCGACGGCATCACGGGCGTAGAACATGCGCCCACGCAGCACGCCTTCGGTGTCCGCCTTCAAGCGTGCACCCCGGTTGCGCTTCACGTTCTCTTGGAAGTCGCGCGCCAGCGGGTCAAGCTCTTCGTCGCGTATCTTGGCATACTCGCCCTTCTTTGCCGCCTCGAACGGGGCGTTCTTGTAATCCGACAGGTTGCTGTAGATGGTATGCACCTTGATGCCCTCGTTCTCGTAATACTTGGCATAGTCGGCAAAACTCATCATCACGCCGATGCTCCCGAATTCGGCATCGATGTCGTTGTCTGCCAGTATCTCGTTGCAGTAGCTTGCCACGTAGTAGGCGGCGGAAGCGCACAGGCTGCAGCTAGCCACCACCGCCTTACGCGCCGACTGCGCCTGGCGGATGGCATCTGCCAGCGGGGCGATGGCATCCACGCTGCCGCCGCCCGAATCGATGTCGAGAACGATAGAGGAAATGTTTTTGGATGCTGCCGCCTCACGGATGACGGAGGCGATTTCGGTTGTGCCGTAGCTGCACATCGTGCCGTATTTCAGCATGGTGCCGCGCAGGGGGATGACTGCCGTGCTGCCCTCGGGCGCATCGGAAAACGAATTGCCACGCTTCATCAGCCGCCCTTCGTGCTCCAGCATCACCGGAACGGGCTGGCTTTCAGACAGCGGCTTGCCGTCTGCCAGCGAAGCGTCGCGCGACAACAGCCGCTGCACCAGGAGCAAGTTGGCTTCCGCCTCGCGGAAGGAGATGAACCACTTGCCCCGGCACACCGCACTGTATAGAAATGAGAAAACCATTGTTACACCTTTGAAAACTAATACCTATTAATAACCGGATACAAAGGTACAACGGTATCAACCCCTTAAAAGGACGAATAAACCTTGGCTGGCTCGGGGCTGTTGCGCTTGAAAGTGAGTGAAAGTGTTGCAGGAGTGCCGCTCAGTTCGGTGTTGACCTGTACCGGGAACTCATCGCTCCCCACCACCCGTCGCTCGCCGTTGGTGAAGTCGAGCAGCACCAGCCCGGCTTCGGCGAAAAGGGTGCGGAGTCCGTTCAATTCCGCCGAACTTGTGTCGGTTACTACGGCTTCGAGTTCTTGTTCTATGGGATAACCCGCTTCTCCGGTCTCGCCGTATTCGGCTGACGAAACAGGTACCGGCGTGAAGGTGCCCCGCACTCCGATGTCCGGACTGCCCGGAAAGTTGCGCACCGTGGCTTGGCTCAGCGGAAGGAACGCCAGCCCGCAGACGGACGCGCGTTTGTCGTTTCGGTTCATTTTTACTTAAAGTTTAAGAGTTAAAATACGAGTTTCGGCGGTTTTCACTTAGAATTTAATAGGTTAAACAGTGTTAAGGGAATAACGAAAGCTGGATATCCCTGTCTACCTCCTTCACCATGCGCTGGCGGTTGCGGTAGTCGTACTTCTTCACCGCATCGTAGTTGATGGCGTTGTTCTTGATGTTGTAGGCGTAGAGGAAGGCGCGGATGATGCGGTCCTGCTTGTAGCCCTTTTCGTAGCCGGCAATGAAGTATTCGCGGATACGGATGCGGTAGGATGCTTCGATGTACTCGCGCAGCATCCGCTGCTTCCATTCGGGGATGTAGATGAAGTTCTCCTGAAAGATGAAGTGGTTCCACTCCTGTACCGGCAAGACAAGCGTGACGGGATGCTCCTTGATTGCCTGTTTGGGCGGGCGGTCGCTCACGGTAATCATCGACTGGATAAGCTTGCCCAGGTCGTTTGCGGCGGTAACGGTTATGGCTTCTTCGCTACGCGGCGTGCCGAACTCGTGATACAGGTAGTCGTGTAAATGTGGCAGAAGTTCTATGATAACTTGAGGTTTCATGCGTTAAGGTTTTGATTATGTTGCAAATATACAAAATAATACGTGAAGAATGAAGAATGAAGAGTGAAGAATGGAGGTGCGGACAAACGATTATCCGCTTCCCGTGAGGGCATATTTCCGCTTCTACAACTTCTACATTTTCTACAAATACGTATATTACTGATAATCAATAGCATGCTTGTCAGTCAAGTAAAAAAGGGAGACAAAAAACCGTCTGCATTGTAGACGATTTGTAGAAGAATCGGGCAAAAGCCGGGTTTTGTAGAATTTTGTAGAAGCTTGTAGAAGCTCTTTTTAGGGCTTAATGTGCTGATATATAGCATTGTAGAAGTTGTAGAAAGTGTAGAAGCATTTTTTGCCCCATCCGGGAGAGCGCAAAAAGGCAAAAAGAAACCCCGACATTCGCATGCCAGGGCACTCCGTTATAGCTATGATAGACAGATGCTTAGAACGGAACATCGCCGTTGTCCGCATCTTCGGAACCGTTTAGGGTCTCGATGTTCAGGTTGATGTTGTATGCCTCCATCAGGGCGGCATAGTCGAAACAAAGGGCTTGTTTGGTGGTGCTTTGCTTGTAATACCGTTTCGTTCCTCCTGTCTCTATCTCTTTGACCACCTCGATGCCTTTCTGTATGACTTTGAACCGCACGCTGTTCTGGACGCCTAAATACTCGTGGCTGTTCTCCAGATAGAAGTTGAGCGATTCGGTAGGCAGCGCGCTGTCGCCTACCTGCTTGCTGTATTTCTTATACAAGGGGAAGATGCGGTCGGTGCGCATCCTCAATACAGGGTGCGGGGTCTTGTATTGGATTTCACGGCTTTTGTTCGTCTTCAACCGGTCGAGGTAGTCGATGCGGAAGTCGGACTCCAGGAATATCTCGCCGTCTTGCTGCAGGTAGCTCACCACGTTCCAGAAGTTCGCCAGCTCGTTGTTGCTCTTTGTCTCGCGGTTCTGGCGCAGGATGCCCTCCGTGCATATCCGGAGCAGTTCGTTATAAGAGAAAGGCAAGTCGATGGCTGCTTCCAGCGTGCGGAAAGCCGCCAATGGGATTACCCAGTTGCGCTGGATGCGGTCTTCTACGGTTTCGCCCTTCAGACGTTCGTTCAGGTCTTCCATGCAGCTGCGGTAATTGTCCGGGAAGCCTGCCTCCATCCGTGCGCGGTGGGAAAGCAGCTGCAGCGTGAGGTGTGACAGGCCGAGGTCGCGCAGGCTCTTCAGTTCGTCGAATGCCCGTTTCTCCTGCGTCGAGAATTCGGTTTTGGTAAACGTGAGGTAAACCAGCCGGCTGAAAAGGGCGATGTCGATGGTCGGCATCTCCTGCCCGGAGAGGATGACGCCGCAGTCTACTGAGGTTATCTCGCGCTTCTTGTCGCGGTCCATGTTCATCCGGCTCCTGCCGGTGCCGTCCCACAAGCCTTTCAGGAACTCGCGCTTGTCGAGGTCGATGCTGTTCTTGTACTCGTCGATGTGCACCAGGGCGTTCGCGCATTGCGCCACGGCATCGCCCAGCGCCGCAATGGTGGCGTTCTGTATGTTGGGAGGCGTGTTCTTGATGATGAAGAACGACATGAGCGAATGTCCCAGCTCGCTCTTGCCGCTGCCCTTCGGGCCGAACAGGTTCAGGATGGGGAAGCTCTTGGTCTGGCCGGCTATGAGGTCGCGGAACAGTGCCGCCATCAGGAAGCACAGTCCTACCTTGGCATTGTCGCCGAACACGGTGATGAGCTTGTCCGCAAAGCTGCGGAGCGACACGTTGTTGTAATTGGTATAGACGAAACGCCGTTCGAACTGGAAGAGCTTGGCATCGTCGCGGTATATCACGCTGCATCCGGGCAGGTAGAAGTTGCCCGCCTTCAGGCGGACGATGCCGTATTCGTCGGCGGCGTGCCACTCGCCGTCATAGCATCCGTTGCCGAAGGCGAAGAAGCCTTGCCGCTGCCAGCCCAGCTGGGTCACCTCGACGGCGGTCTCGGTCTGCTCGTAGAGGTAGCTCTTCAGGCGGGTCAGCTCTTTTTCGGTCACCATCCATATATAGTTGCCCAGCCCTTCCACGCGCATCTTGAACTTGGCAAGCGACACAAGGTCTTCCTGTTTCATCTCGATGATTTCCTCCTGCCCGCGCTCGTTCTTGATGCGGTACAGGCGTTTGGGCAGCAGGCTGTCCTTGATGTGGAACATCGGGCGCATGGTGAAGTTGCTCCACTGTATCATGCCCTTGTCGCCCTGCGCGTAGTAGCAGTTGTGGTTCTCGTAGAAGCCGTACTGCTCGTAGCTCTCGCGGTCGATTTTCTTGCTGGCATCGATGACCTTTTTCGCCTTGTCCAGTTTCTTCGCTCGCCGCAAAGCCGATGTCCATGCGGGTTTGTCCGGATAAACGGAAAGCAGCTCCTTGACGTACATGCCTTCCTTCACCTCGTCGTCTACCAGTGCCAGCAGGGCGCAGACACGGTTCACCGCCTCGCCGCGGTCTTCGGTGGTCTCCACTTCCTGAAACGTGTAGCGGGCAAACCAGGTGATGAAGTCCTCTTCCTTCAGCCCGTCGAATTTCTGGCGGGTGGTGCAGTAGCTGTCGGGATCCTGCTTGCTCCGGTCTTCGCCCAGGGGGATTTCCTTCACCGACACGGAAAGCCCGCAGCGCATCGCCAGCTCGCCGTTCTTCAGGGCGTTGCGGGTGCCCGCGCCCGTCTTCTCGCCCCGCTCCAGGTTGGGAGGGTCGGCGTCCGGAAGGAAACACACGCGCGGGGCATACCGCTTCAGTTGCTCCAGCTGCTCGCCCGTCCACGCCCCTCCCAGCGGAGCCACCGCGTTGTTCACACGGATGCGCTGCAGCTGCATGGCGTCGGGCGCACCCTCTACCAGGTAGAACTTCCCCTCCTTGGCTGCCTGACGCACGGCAAGGTCGATGCCGAAGATGGAGGCGCGTTTATGGTAGATGTCGTTTTCGGGCGGGTTGAGATACTTGGCTGTGTCTTTCGCCCCGGTCATGTCGCGGGCGGTGAAGCCGATGATGCGGCGGAAGCGGTCGCGTATCGGGATAACGGCACGCCCGCGGTAGCCGTCGTACACCGCTCCCTTCTCGTTCGTCTTCAGCAGCCCCATTTCTTTCATCAGGTCGGCAGACAGGCCTGCCGAGCGCGCAAAGCGGAGCAGGTCGTCCCACGTGTCGGGGGCATAGCCGATGCCGGTCTCTTCTACGTATTCCTTGCCCCAGCGGCTCACGATGTAGTCCATGGCTGCCTTGTGTTCGGGCAGGAGCATGTTCTGGCGGAAATGTTCGGCACAGCGTTCGTTGATGGCAAACATGCTCTCGCGTTTCGCCTGCTCGCGCTCCTGTTCGGGAGTCAGCTTCCGTTCTTCCACTTCGATGCCGTAGCGTTTGCCCAGCGTCTGCACGGCTTCGGGGAAATTCATGGCTTCGTGCTCCATGAGGAATCCGATAGCGTTGCCCCCTTTGCCGCAGCCGAAGCAGTGCCACGTGCCGCGTGCGGGGTTGACGCAAAACGAGGGTGTCTTTTCGTGGTGCAGCGGGCAGCAAGCCCAATATGCCGCACCGCGCTTCTTCAGCTCGACGCATTGCCCGATGATGTCCACCAGGTCGGCACGGTCGAGGATTTGTTCGATGGTTCTATCGTCTATCATAGGTATAGCTGTAAGTGGTTGCGGTCGTCGGTCTGTCGGCAGGCCGCAAAGGTGGTCAATTCTTTTCGGATATGGCAGGACGCACATCGACGGAAGTCTCCACACCTTCCTGCCCGACGCCCAATCCCTTCAGCAATGCGCCTGTAAGCAGGAACGGCAGCCCGTGGCGGTCGTGCTCCTTCAGGTTGGCAGGCTTGACAAAAGCTTCGAACTCGTAGCTGCCGTATTTTTCGTAGTCATGCGTCACATTGATATACAATTCCGTCCCGTTGCCGCCCGTTAGCGTGATGCGGCACGTCTCCCTTACAGCTCCCAGCTGGTCTGCCCAGTACCAGCGGTCGAGGTGGGGCTTGCTGTCGAGCCTTACCTGTTTGTACACCATCGGCTTGTTGCCGCGTTTCATCAATACCTGGTCGGTCACGGTGCCCAGCTCTCCGGTCTGCAGCACCCTGACGCGTTGTTGTTTCGTGTTCTTGTCTTTTTTCATTGTTCCGTGTCTTTTAAGTTATAGTGTCGGTTGATGACGCGGCTCATCACCGCGTTGAAGTCGAAATCCGTGTCCGGACATTCGATGATGACGGTCTCCAGCATGGTGCCGTTCGCATCATCGTAAGGCACGCCCCGCTGGATGTGTACGGGCAGCCGCCCGGCACGGCATTCATCGATGAGCGCCTGCAGCAGCCCCGTCTCGATTTCCAATTCATACTTCATCATCCAATTATTAATTATTAATTGTTAATTATTCATTGCCCAAGTGTTCCTCCATCAGTTCGGGCAAGTCTACCAGCAGCTGTTCCATGCAGCCCATGGGGGCTTGCAGGCAAGTGAGGTAGAGGTTGCTCAGGTCGTCGTCGATGGTCTGCGCACGGTCTACACGCACGTAGAACAGGCGGTCTACGGCATCCACAAAGTCCATGTGCCCGCTCAGGGCAAATCCGCAGGTGCACACCAGGATGCCTGTCGGCGTGGGGCGCGGAATCCAGATGCGATATCGTTCATCGGGGGAGGCGATGCAGGCAAAGCCCCGCTGTTGTGTTTTGATTGTTTTTGTTTCCATACTATGCGTTGTTTGATTGTTGTTTTTCTTGTTCTTCCACACAATACTCATGCAGTTCTTTCAGTATTTCATTCCATGGGAGCCGGCACAAGCGGTCGGCCAGCCAGTACACACCGTCTGTGAATCCATACTCGTAAACGTCTCTGTGGTGGCTGCGGAAATATTCGTCCGAATTGTCAAGCCATTGTTCGGAATGCTTTTCTGCTGCTTCTTTAATCTGTTCTTTTTTCATGTCTTTATTGTTTTAATGATTGCTTATCCGGTGTTGGTAATTCGTTCGGTTCAGGGTGTACCCGTCCCGGGCGGATCTCCGTGGAAAGCCGTTTGGGGGGAAAACAATAGTAAGAGGTTGCGCCCGTTACGAGAGGTAGGCGGGCAATACGGTAGCGTCGGGATGCCGGGCGATGAAGGCGAGGGTGTTGCGCATCCGCTTCTCGGCACGGCAGCGGCGGCGGTACGCCTGCTTCTCCAGCCATTTGGCGTGCACGCGCTCCACCAGCTGCGCATACGAGTCGGCTCCCATGGTGTAGCACGTGCCGCAGATGTTGAACGTGCCGGTAAGGGTGTGCCCCTGCGCGTTGGGCGTGCGGCGGTAGCGGACGTGGCAGCCCTGCAGGTCCATGCCCAGGCGTGCGAAGTCGGTGTAAGGATTTCCGGTAAGCGTGAAGGATCCGATGCCCGTTTCGTGGGCGGACGTTCCGTGGCAGATAGACAGTTCAGCGTTGGAAAGTGAGTGATACTGTAACATACGTATAAATAAAAAAGGTATCCGTGCCTGTCCCGCTGTCTAACACATTCACTCACAAATGCTGTGGGTGCATTAACACGCCACACGGGGGTACACGGATACCTGTATAAGGTTATACTATAATCGTTGCGGACATAAAAAATGCCTGCACTTCCGATGCAAGCTCTTCGTCCTGCATTTGTGAGTATGTAGTTTATGTTAGACGTTGCAAATATAGTGATAATTTTTGAATGTGCAAAGGGTTTGGGTGGATTTTTATTCTTCTTCATCGGAATGAAAGGGCAGGATGAGCTGCCGGTTGTTGGCACGCCATTCCTCAATGGTTACCTTCATCACCTGGTTCAGTTCCGCCTTGGCTTCGTTCATCAGCTTCTGCGCGTCCTTGAAGCGGCGCTGGCCTTCCTTGTATTCCTCCACCTTCCGCTCAATCACCTTCTGCTTTTCGGCAAGGAAGGTCTGCGGCTCGGCAAAGTGGCGGTAAAGGGCTTCGTAGCATTCTTCCTTATAGCGCAGCACGGCGGGGCGCGCTTCCTCGTTCACCCTCGATGTGTCGATGCTGAACAGCCAGCCGAAGACGTATTTGTATGGGATGCAGTACATTTCCCGGTCTTTCCCGTCGGCGGCAACCACGGTCATCATGACCGCAGTTGGATTAAGGATTTCGTCCCGTTCGATACGCTTTCTTTGGCTGTCTGCGTCAATCCCCAACGCTTCGCAAATGGGGCGTATGGCAATCATCTGTTCGTCACTGGTGGCAATGATGTCCACGTTGTTCACTCTTACAATGGTCTTTGTTTCCATAATGCTGTTTTGTTATTGAT
>NZ_NFJG01000139.1:0-10289 GCF_002159755.1 Bacteroides sp. An269 | reverse complement strand
CGCATAAAGTCATAGGTTTTATTAAGTTATTTCTTTCATTTACAAATTTAATAATTCTCTTGGCTTTATGCTATTTTGCTAGCACATTACAAACATAGGAACTAAGAAATTCCTAAAAAATTTTTGCCTAAAACAAAAAAATCCAAGCAAACAGAAGCATATTTTTGTTAATTCACCCAATTTATATTAAATCAAGAGCTATTATATCAGGAAAAATTCTTATCTTTGTTCCCAAATTCGGTATAAATAATGAGACAACTTAAGATTACCAAAAGTATCACTAACCGAGAGAGCGCCTCTTTGGACAAATACCTTCAGGAAATCGGACGCGAAGACCTGATTACGGTAGAGGAAGAAGTGGAACTCGCTCAGCGTATTCGCAAAGGCGATCGTGCAGCGTTAGAGAAACTTACACGTGCAAACCTGCGATTTGTAGTATCAGTGGCCAAACAGTATCAAAACCAAGGATTGAGCCTTCCAGACTTGATAAACGAAGGAAATCTGGGCTTGATTAAGGCTGCCGAGAAGTTTGACGAGACCCGTGGTTTCAAATTCATCAGTTACGCCGTATGGTGGATTCGTCAATCTATTCTCCAAGCACTGGCCGAGCAATCCCGTATCGTGCGCTTGCCATTGAACCAGGTAGGTTCGCTGAACAAAATCAGCAAGGCTTTCTCTAAATTCGAACAAGAAAACGAACGCCGTCCGTCACCGGAAGAGCTGGCAGACGAACTGGAAATCCCGGTAGACAAGATTTCGGACACGCTGAAAGTTTCAGGACGCCACATCTCTGTAGACGCTCCTTTCGTGGAAGGAGAAGACAACAGCCTACTGGACGTGCTGGTAAACGACGACTCCCCTATGGCGGACCGCTCCTTGGTGAATGAATCACTTTCGAGGGAAATCGACAGAGCGCTTTCTACGTTGACCGAAAGAGAGAAGGAAATTATCCAGATGTTTTTCGGTATAGGAACGCAAGAAATGACGTTGGAAGAAATTGGTGACAAATTTGGACTGACACGCGAACGTGTGCGCCAGATTAAGGAAAAAGCCATCAGAAGATTAAGACAAAACTCGCGTAGCAAACTGCTCAAATCTTATTTAGGATAAACGAACATCGGTTTCCGAATTTACAAAAAGCTGTAAGGTCTACGGACACTTACAGCTTTTTCACTATTATGCCCTGTAAGCTATATTATATAATAAGGTAAAGGAATGCCACGCTCAGCCAATGACTTCCTTCCGAAAACGAACTTAAATATGTTAATTTCACTCCAGACGGTTTCATATATGCCTACAATTGCTTACTTTTGCTTTGTAAAACTTATAAATTTATGAAACAGATTAAACTGCTTTGCTTTTTGCTCATCGCATCCATCGTGATACCCGTTCTTGCCAAATCGCCGAAAAACAAGAACAAATACGGCGTCTACATCGCTGGAGTATCGGCTTCATTCAGTGACTCACTGGTTTATTTCACAGATATCCAATATGTAGACAGTGCCATGGTAGGCGGTGACGGATTGCTGGTAGGACGTGCACAATACAGCATCCAGCTAAAAGAATACCTGGAACAACAGGAAAACGGGAAAAACCGTACGTGCTTCGTTTACTACAACAAAAAAAAGAAAAACCTGCAAAAGGAAATCAACAAGCTGAAAGAAAAATACCAGAAGGGAAATACGCTGGTGCTTCTTGACGTAGACCCTGAATTCAAATTTGAAAAAGCAGAGATTTATTGATTATGAGAAAATTATTCCTATACATTGTTTCACTTTTCATCCTGACGGGCTGTTCGGACGAAATACCCGAACATGAACAGCCGGTACAGGCCAAGCGTGCCATACTTGCCTATTTGATTGCCAACAACAATCTGGACGAAGATATTATGAACAATGTACAATGGATGTACGAAAGCCTTGCTGAAAGTGGAGACTCATGCACGCTGCTCATTTACTACAAACCGACTTCCAGCAACCAATACATTAACGAAGCGCAAATCCTTGCCTATTTCTCTGATGGACACGGGCAAATCAACGGCCAACCAGCTTTGGAAGGCAATGACATCACTCAAGGCAACGTCATCGCACAAGCCAACCGCTATACTGCCGTAACGGGAACTTCAACCGATCCGGAAGTGATGCGTGCCAACTTGCAAATGATGGCAGACATTGTTCCCTCGCTCAGCTATGGACTTATCTTCGGTTCACATGCTACCAGCTGGATGCCTGCTGCAGGCACAGACATTGCTACCAAATCATTCGGACAAGACGGGAATGTCTATAACTCTATCAACATCCCCGAACTTGCCGACGTACTGGAACAGACTTTCCCAGACAATCTCGACTTCGTGCTATTCGATGCCTGCATGATGCAAACCGCCGAAGTGTGCTACGAACTGCGTCACGCCACACGCTATTGCATCGCTTCGGTATTGGAAACACCAGTAGTAGGTTTCCCTTACCACGAGATATTGAATAACTTGTATCAAGACGAAATCGACTTCGACAAACTTTGCGAAAATGTCATCAATTTCAATAAAAGCAGAGGGCTATGGGGAACTTATGCCGTAGTAGACTGCAAACAGATGGACGTTTTTGCCACAGCCGTGAGGGAGCAACTCTCCCAACACACATCCGCCCTCGAAGATCTTTCGCTTCACTCCATCCAGCAATATGGAATAAACGACTACCAATACTTCTCGTTCGATGTAGCAGATGTCATCCGCCAGCTGAATGGAGGGACACTTCCGGAGTCTTTCCAGCAAGTATTGGACCAGACCGTACTTGCCAAAAGCTGTATCACGAATCACTCCACTTTCAGAGTAGACGAAGACCGCTATTGCGGAATGGGCATGTACATTCCCGATGCCGTGCCAGGAAATACCCGATGGAACGACTATTACCGTTCCGCCATTTCGTGGTACCAGACAGTATGGAGCGAATAAGGTTTACAACGCATAAATTGCAAAGGCGCAGAAACAATCAGGATTCTGATTCTTTCCGCGCCTTTTCCTTTTCAGAAAATATACTGCAACCGAAGCTGGGCAAGAAAGAAGTCTTTCTTATAAAAAGCGTTGCAATGCTCCCCTACCCATACATAGCTGCCGTTCAGCTTCACTCCTAAATATTGGTTGATGTACCAGTTTACACCTAAAGACAAGTCGGTCTCCTCACCTCCATAAATTCCTGCACGGTTATCGTTCATGTCCGTATAATTCAAGCGGGCAACCAGTTCGATAGCTTGTGGAGTAGCCGGACGGCTCGGTATGCCATACACCGCATCGTATTCGAAGCTGCGTCCTTTCAACAAGAAACCGCCTTGAATGTATCCCCCGTGCGGACGGTATGCCTTCCTGCCATCCGTGCGGTTCAAACGGTCGAAATAATATTCGGCTTGAACCATCCAGCGTGGAGCGGTGTATAATGCCTCAACTACCCCTTTCACCTCTGTTCCCATATTCGGCACTTCAGCTTCAAGCAACGAAGCAGGAAACATCGATGTAATGCCCTCACTATCTACCGTGCCCACAGGCGGCTCTTCGGTATTGACCTGTTTCGTACGGAAAGAAAAGGCACCGCCTACGTGAATCAGCTGATGGTCTTTCCCTTGCTTGCGCCATACGGCACGGGAAGTCGATACAAAGGCATTCTTCTGATTGCTCCCTATCTTATTGATATCATTATGCGTATAGACACCCGTAGCAAGATACCACGAATCGGTATAGAAATGATACGTTGCACCCAACTTCCGGCTATCGGTAAAAGCCAAGACCGATGCAGCCGACTGATGGAAGCGCAAATCGGCTGTGCTTATCAACATATCCATCGAAAAAGGCTCGTACGCATTGCCCAGCGAAAGCACACTGTTCTTAAAGTGGTAATTCAGCAACAAATCCTTTATCGCTACTTTACCTCCTCCCAATCCGATATCGGCTTTTGCCTCCCACTGCCCGTAAGTCGCTTTGAACCCGACCCGGAAATCTTCCAGCCGATAATAGCCTTGCACGTCTTCTTTGCCATAACCCGACACGGCGGCATCGAGCAGGGCACGCGAACGGAACTTTACTTTCAGCTGCTCTTGCGCCTGCGTTGTCACTCCTCCCAACAAGAGAATGAGACCCAACAATCCAGCTACGATTTTCTTCATACCTGCACAGCCATTAGTTGAGGAAGCGCTTCTTCTACCGGAACCGCCCAACCGTAATCCGCCACATTAAATATCGGCGCAGTCTTGTCCGGATTAATGGCGATAATCCGTTTCGCACCGGCAATGCCTGCCGTGTGCTGGATTTGCCCGCTGATGCCGATAGCGATATACAAATCCGGAGCAATGGTCTGGCCGGTCTGCCCTACTTGCAAATGCGCGTCAATCAAACCGGCTTCTACCGCAGCACGCGACCCGGCAACAGCTGCTCCCAATCGTTTTGCCCATTGGCAGATGTGTTCTACCGTTTCTTTTTTCTTCACGCCACGCCCTACTCCGACCACAATCCGGCTGTTCCCCAACGAATCCCCGCCGGCTGTTTCCAATACCTCGTCCAATAAGCGGATACGGCCGTCGCACTTAAAGTCCGATAAATCATGACGGATGCATTCCCCTTTCAAGGCAGGGTCCGCTTCACGCGCTTTCATCACTCCCGGACGTACCGAAGCCATTTGCGGACGGTGCGCCGGAGTAGCAATCGTAGCCATTAAGTTTCCGCCAAAAGCCGGACGTATCTGCTGAAGCAGGCCTGTTTCGGCATCAATGTCCAACTCCGTACAATCGGCAGTCAAACCCGTTTGAAGCAAGGCTGCAATACGGGCAGACAATCCACGTCCACGAGGCGTTGCGCCTACCAGCAAGATGTCCGGACGGCATTCGCGGATAACCTGAACGGCAGCACGGGCATAATTTTCTTCGATGAACGAAGCCAACGACGGATGCCCGGCAAGATGTATCCGCTGTGCTCCATACGCCGCCAACGAAGACACCGCCGCATCCGATTCACTCCCGATTAAAAGAGCCTCTACATCCTGATGCAGCTTTTCTGCCAGAACGGCAGCCTTCCCTAACAATTCTTTTGTAACCGCAGAAAGGTTTCCGTCCGCTTCTGTTTCGGCAAGCACCCAAATGCCTTTAGACGTTCCGCCGGAAATTTGCGTCTGCGTCTCCGGTTCATTCAACACCAAAGCCTCCGAAGGGCAGGCTTGCACACAACTTCCGCACAAACGACATTTATACGGGTCGATTTCCGGATATTCCGCCATGCGGATGGCACTGTAAGCACAAGCGTCCGCACACATTCCACAACCGATACATTGGTCTTTGCGCACCCGAAGCGCAAAAGAGGCAGTATGTTCATTCATAAGATTCATTCGTTATAAGTGATAAGATTCGTTTAATAAGTAGATGTTGAGAATTAATTTATATAATGTAGCCATCTCAGAAACGCAGATTAACGCAGATTTTCACGGATTCTTTTGATTTACTATTTTTGATTTACGAAGTACGATTTAGTGCTCAAACAGTAGATAGTAAATTGTCAAATCGTAAATAAAAATAATCTGCGCTAATCCGCGAAAATCTGTGTTTCTGATCATATCATTTTGCACACTTATTTAATTGCTTCAGCAAATGCGGCTGCATCCGTACACCATTTGATTTCTTTTTTCCGGACAGGCACCGCGGTCGATACCACCCGCGTAGGAGAAGCATACAGCCCTACGGAAGACGCATCTATGCCCAGGTCCTTCTCGTCCCAACGAAGGATTTCCTGCCGTTGCGCCCGGCGCCAGCCCGATAAAGTCATGCAATCCAGTTCGCCGTTTTCACGGCTTACCATCACGGCGCAAGGCAACTCGATTTCCATCCGCTGCAAATACGCCCCCGCTTTCCGGCTGACGCTTATCGTATGTTCGGTCAGCTGCCCGACGGCAGACAGGCAGGTGACTTGAGGAATATCCAGCTGCCCTGCCACTTCCGACCCCACTTGCGCCGTATCGCCGTCGATTGCCATTTTGCCGAAGAACAACAAGTCGTACGCTCCTATCTTGCGCACAGCCGCAGCCAGAACCAGGCTCGTACACCACGTATCGCTTCCGGCAAAAGCCGGAGAAGAAAGCAATATCGCCCGGTCGGCGCCCCGCTGCAACGCTTCGCGCAATACGGTTTCTGCCGAGGCCGGTCCCATGCTGACCGCAACCACTTCGGCTGCGGTATCTCGTTTTAAGTCGAGCGCCATTTGCAAGGCATACAAGTCATCCGGATTCGTCCGACTCAATGCCGAAGAACGCTTCAATGTCTTTGTCACCGGGTCAAGTTCCACTTTAGTCGACTGAGGAACCTGTTTCAAAAATACAATATACCGTTTCATTATTGACTATTTTACTGTTTACCATTTACTATTTTTCCGTTGTGTCCAGTTTAGGCGTGCGAAAGCTTCCCGCAATGTACAACATGAAATCCTAAAGCTGGAAACCTTCCCCACGGCGTGGGCAACAAATCCCAAACTTATCCGCCTTTCTTGTTCGAACGGGCATCGGCGCAACGCTGTTGAAACTCGGGCGAGAACGGGTCTACCTCGCCGAAGCGTTCGGGAGCGAACAACGCCGGATTGACAAAAGGAGTCTCGCCCGTAATCAGTTCCGCAGCCAGCCGCCCCATGCCTCCGCCTGCCGCAACGCCGCCTCCGCAGCATCCGGTAACGGTGAACAGCCCTGCGTATGCCTGCACCGGACCGATGATGAACATGGCATCGGGCACATAGCAAGACGGGCCTGCCATGTAATGCGCAATGGGCAAATCGTCAATATCGTGCAAGTAAGGCTTCAGCAGCGGCGCACATTCGTCGAGCACCATCCATTCGGCTTCCTTGCGGAAATCGAAATCTTCCAGTTGTCCGGTCAGAGTAGCCGGGTCGAACGACTGGCAACGGCTTTCGCGCAAGCCGATAATCAAGGCACCCACATCCGAGCGGGTGAAGGCACGGGCATCGGGAATCACGGTAAACGGATGCCCTGCCGGAAAACGCTCCTTGTCAATCTTCGTTATCCAGAAATGGCTGCGAACCGGCGTAAACGGAAGCCCTACATGGAGGGGACGCATCAACAGATTGGCCCACGAACCTGCCGCATTGACCACAACCGGAGCTTCTACGCATTCACCGTCAGCCAGCCGGACACCGCAAATACGTTCTCCTTCAACCATTATCTCCTTCACTTTACAATTCGGACGAAGCGTTACCCCCAAACGGGCAGCGGCTTTCGCATAGCTTGAACAAAGCAAAGCCGAATCAATAAATGCATCGGTAGGCATATAAAGTGCCACATCGACTGCATCCACCTCCATCCACGGGAGCAATGCCTTCACTTTGTCTTTCGTAATACGTTCATTAGGTATGCCAAAACGGGTTGCAGCTTCTTCCAAGGCTTCCAGTCCTTTCAACGATGTTTCAGACGAAGCAATCGTAATGCTTCCACACTGTTGAAGCTCCAGCGATTCACCCAACAGGTCTTCTATTTCAGCGATGCAATCATAGGTTTCCTGCACCAGTTCCATCAAAGCCGGTTTGGTCCGGGCACGTGTCAGCAGGCAAGCCGCACGCGATGATGCCTGCGAAGCGATTTCGTTTCCGTCAAGCAGCAAGATTCTTCCGGCTTTCCGTTTTGCCAACTGATAAGCAGTAGCGCATCCCAATAATCCGCCACCGATGATGATGACATCGTAAGTCTTTTCCATATACCTTATTTATATATTTACATACTATATTGCGCGTTCACACACATTTCATCAGCCTTCTTCGCTTCGAGCGTAGCGTTGTACTTACGGTAAATGAGGATTCCCGCAACGGTAAACAGAACCGTACACAAGGCGCCCACGCCGCAAGCGATATGATTGAACAGGGCAAACCATTCTACCTCGATGTTGAGCAGCTCTTTGGTAGACAACAACGTCACCGTGCCCAGATAGCCGATAAAGTCAATCATCGCTATGAAGAAACCTACATTCCCCTTGATTCGGAAACAAGCGATAAACCGGTCGAAGAAAACCGTCTGGAAAGTCAGGTAAGCGATATACAGCGACAAGCTTTCAATGAAAAGCCACATCACGGGCGAGAGGTCGAGCGTATCGTAATGATAAGACACATACGTCATGGTGAGGCATCCGGCAATCACCAGGGTCATCAGCCAAAGCAGCGCACGGATATTGCTGCGGAAGAAGATGAACAGGGCGAAAATGCCTAAAATAATCAGCGTCACAATCGTATCTATCCGGGCAAACATCCACGACGACTGGTTGCTCATGTCCAAGATGTACACCAGGAAGTCTTCTTTGATGTCACGCAAAACGAGGAGCATGAAGTTGCCGACAAACAACAAGGTCAATATCGGCGCGTATTTCAAGAAGAGCGCCTTGCGTCCCTTGCTGTCCAGCGTCACACGCTCGTTGCGCAGGGCGATGTCTTCTGCCGTGGGCTGCGGAAGCCGCTTCAGCATGTATCCCATCAGCACCAGCAAAGGCAAGGCAAAACCGCCGATGACCGCAGGCATCCAGAACTGGCTGATGTGCATTTCGTTCATGGCAAACAACCCAAAGCTTTTCGCCACGCCCGAACTGAACACCATGCTTACACCCAACAGGCTTGCCAGAATGTCGGTCACTTTCCGCCCTTCGATAAAACTGAATATCACGCCCCACATGCAGCCCAGCGAAAGGCCATTGACAAACATCGCGATGACATTCCAAGGAGTATCCAGCAATCCGAACCCTACCAATGCCGCCTCGGCAAGCACTGCCGAACCTACAAAGAAACGGAAGCGGTTCTCCTTCTTCAGTTCCGAAATAATCTTAATGCCGAAAAACTTGGCAATCACATAACCCAAAATCTGAATAGTGGTCACCGCCACTTTGTAATCGCTTCCAAAGAACTCCAATCCTTCAAACGAAGCCGCCGTATAAGGCTTGCGCAAGGCATACACCAACGAATAAGAAAGCAATGCCGCACCTCCTGCCCACAAGATGAGCAGCACTTCCGATAAATTCCTGTTTTTAATCAATTGTTTCATATCTTTCAACGTTTTAGTCTGATTTCGAGTGCAAAGCTATCCCGCCCTTGATTCTGAAAGAATTAATTTATGATGTATTATAAACCTCTTTTACAGGACATTTATAAATTCATCTTTATATCAAGATAATGTCACCGAAATGAAACAATTGAAATATTGCTGTAACATCTAAATCGTACATTTGCAAAAAATCGACAAAACGACTATGGACAGATTACTCTCCCTTTACGAACGAATGAAAAAGCTCCGCGAATCGGGGGTAAGGATGAAAGACATATCCGAAGAGACCGACATCGCTTCGAGCGTTCTGTCATCGCTCTACTCTTCCGTACTTCCGATGTATGTCAATCTTGTTTCTGGCGGAGAAGATCAGGAAGCGGCGTTAGACAAAGCCCTGCAACAAGTAAACAACGTATCGAAACGCAAACTGCTGGGATGCCTGGACACCTTATATGATAAGGTAAACCATATCGAGCCCCGGCAGGCAAGCAACAAGAACAATGCCCGCCCGTTTCTGGATGACATCGAAAAAGAAGCCTTGCGCTACCTGCCCAATGCAGGAATCTATACAGGACTGTATTTGGCATACAGTTCGTCTTCTTTCTCCGACGGGCTGAAAGTGGAACCGTATATGATAGCTTCTATCACCGACGGCGATGCGTTGCCCAAAGTTTACTCGCAAAACATGAACGGTGATTATTATGCAGGCGTGGGCGTGTTTTCTCCGTTCCAAATAGGGTACTTGATGTTTAATGAACAAAAGCACTTGCAATTGGCACTGAAAGTAGTCTTCTTGCAATTGCCGCTTATCGAATACCCCGGTTGGATGAAAGGCATCTACCTGACACACGATTATAGCCGCAACCCCATCGCCCGACGGGTAGTCTTCGTGCGCCAAGGGAATGAAATCCCCTTAGAAGAATTTGTCGAAATGCGTACGGAAGTCATTCCAAAAGACAAACTGAATGAAGAACAGCAAGCGTATTATGATTATACTTGCCAACAAGGAGACGTGATAAGAAGCATGATGCTGGTATCTCCCGAAAAAAACGTAAACGATTTGATGAGGGAAAAAGAACTGCTAAAGCTATTATAACAAATTCACCACCGATTACATGGAGTAAGAATGATTTAAGAAGCTGTTTTGAATTTCTCCAAAAAGTTTTTCTTGGCTTGATGTATCCGTTTTCGTGTGTGCTTTGGGCGATTTTTTGGTCCTTTTCGCTCCTGTTCTTCGTC
>NZ_NFJG01000138.1:0-10312 GCF_002159755.1 Bacteroides sp. An269 | reverse complement strand
GATGAGTTTTTGAGGCATTTTCGCTTCTGTGATGAGGAAGATAGCGGGCTATCTGACGAAGAACAGGAGCGGAAAGGACCAAAAAATCGCCCAAAGCACACACGAAAAACGGATACATCAAGCCAAGAAAAACTTTTTGGAGAAATTCAAAACAGCTTCTAAAATATTTTTGTGGATGGTTTTCTGAAATGAATATCCGCTTTTTGCCTCTACATGGGATGTTGCGGATATTCAAATTTTATAACCTGTGATGAAAAATCCTCAACGCAAGGACAGCCGCGCAAGGTAATCGTAATGCTCGCCCTCCATCACCTTTTCTACCCGAAAACCATACGGAGTGGCGTATGCCGATAGGGTATCAAAATCAATGTAAAGCCAGTCGAACGGTTCTCCCTTTACCTTGCCATACTGCATCTGGAAGTCTACTTCACCATAATAATCAGCAGCAAGGTCGACGAGATAACTCCCGTCTTCATCTTCATACAGATAGCGAAGGTCAGTCGAATCCATCAGTACACATCCTCCCGGAGCCAAGAGTTGCTTAACCCTTGTGAGAAAAGCCGGCATATTTTTCAGTTTACCAATGATACCCGATCCATTCATCAGCATCAGAATGGTATCGAACCGCCCTGTAAATCCCATATCAAACACATTTGTCAGATAAGCGTCTATTCCCCGCTTTTTCATCACTTCCACCGCCCAAGGCGAGATATCAATAGCCAGGCTTTCTTTCCCCATCTCCTGCAAAACAAGCGAATGGCATCCACTCCCTGCTCCCACATCCAATATCCGCCCGTATGCCAGTTGCAAAGCCTTCTGCTCTAGCAAAGGCATCTGTTCCAAAGTGCGGAACAAATCCTTTACCGGCAATTCATCTTCATCAAATTGTGAGGAAAACACCCTTAACTTTCCAGCTTTCCCAGTTGTAAAATATTCGTAAATGGCCCGTCCCATCGGGTCCTTGTCTTCAGTCAACCTATGTCTTTTCATGATATGATTTCTAATAGTCAGGCAAACTTACACATTTTCTCCGGAAATCGGAACAGATTGTTTGACAAAATGTAAAAAACGGCTACTGGTGAAGCTGAAAGCAAAAAACGTCGCGGAATTTATCAACAAAGGGAAAGGACTATTCAAGCAATGCCGGATACAGACAACAGGAAAAAGGTGTAAAAGTGGATAAATACAAGTTTTTAGAAAAAATATTCGCTCAAAATGAATATTGTTTCCATATTATCTGTATATTTGCACCCGATTGAAGAATAAATATGCAGATGAAAAGCAAGAACAGCAGACTCGATTCCATCAAGATGATTATCTCAAGCAAAGAGATAGGCAGTCAGGGAGAACTTTTGGCAGAACTGGAAAAAGAAGGTTTCCAACTTACACAAGCCACACTCTCGCGCGACCTGAAACAACTGAAAGTGGCAAAAGCAGCAAGCATGAACGGCAATTACGTATATGTGTTGCCCAACAACACCATGTACAAACGCATGACCGACCCGCAAAGCGCATCGGAAATGCTTCGTCATACAGGGTTCCTGTCTATTGAATTTTCCGGAAACATTGCCGTCATCAAGACACGCCCCGGATATGCCAGCAGCCTTGCCTACGACATAGACAACAACCATTTTCATGAAATCATCGGAACCATAGCAGGCGATGATACCATCATGCTGGTCATGCGGGAAGGATGCACCCGTACGGAATTGAAACAGGCACTTGCTCATGTGATAGCGAATATCAACTTATAAAGAATAATCATACAGAAATGGACTCAAAACAAATAGACGTTATGGTGGCAGATGCTTCGCACGAAGCATACGTAGACACAATTCTGGATACCATCCGGGAAGCTGCCAAAGTGCGGGGCACAGGCATTGCCGAACGTACGCACGAATATGTCGCAACCAAAATGAAAGAAGGCAAAGCCATCATTGCCCTTTGCGGGGATGAGTTTGCAGGCTTTACTTACATCGAATCATGGGGAAACAAGGAGTATGTAGCCACTTCGGGCTTGATTGTCCACCCTAAATACCGTGGATGCGGACTTGCCAAACGAATCAAACACGCTTCGTTTACGTTGGCACGCCTGCGCTGGCCCAAAGCCAAGATATTCAGCCTGACCTCAGGGGCAGCCGTCATGAAAATGAACACCGAACTGGGATATGTACCGGTAACATTCAACGAACTGACCGATGACGAAGCGTTCTGGAAAGGATGCGAAGGATGCATCAACCACGAGATACTGATGGCAAAAAACCGCAAGTTCTGCATCTGTACTGCCATGCTCTATGACCCGGCACTGCATACAGACGATGAGCATACAAACTTCTGACAAATGAAGAATTAAGAATGAAGAATTACACATAATAAATATAGCCTTATGGAAGAAAAGAAAAAAGTTGTCGTTGCTTTCAGCGGCGGGCTGGATACTTCGTTCACCGTGATGTATCTGGCAAAAGAAAAAGGATATGAAGTATATGCCGCTTGTGCCAATACGGGCGGATTCAGTGCCGAACAATTGAAAAAGAATGAAGAGAATGCCTATAAATTAGGCGCGGTGAAATATGTCACCCTCGACGTAACACAAGAATACTACGCCAAGAGCCTGAAATACATGATATTCGGGAACGTGTTGCGTAACGGCACCTATCCTATTTCCGTAAGTTCGGAACGCATCTTCCAGGCACTTGCCATTGCCCGCTATGCCAACGAAATCGGTGCACATGCCATTGCGCACGGCTCTACCGGTGCGGGAAACGACCAAGTACGTTTCGACATGACGTTCCTGGTCATGGCTCCGGGAGTGGAAATCATCACCCTGACCCGCGATATGGCATTAAGCCGTGACTATGAAATCAATTACCTGAAAGAGCACGGTTTCGAAGCCGACTTTACCAAGCTGAAATACTCCTATAACGTAGGCATCTGGGGCACTTCCATCTGCGGAGGGGAAATCTTGGATTCGGCACAAGGACTGCCCGAAAGTGCATACCTGAAACAAGTCACCAAGGAAGGAAGCGAACTGCTGAAACTGGAATTCAAGAAAGGCGAGCTGTACGCTGTCAATGGGGAAGTGTTCGACGATAAAATCAAAGCCATCCAGCGTGTAGAAGAAATCGGAGCACCTTACGGTATCGGACGGGATATGCATGTAGGCGATACCATCATCGGCATCAAAGGACGCGTAGGATTCGAAGCCGCAGCCCCGATGCTGATAATCGGTGCACACCGCTTTCTGGAAAAATACACGTTGAGCAAATGGCAGCAATACTGGAAAGACCAGGTGGCAAACTGGTACGGCATGTTCTTGCACGAAAGCCAATACCTGGAACCGGTGATGCGCGACATCGAAGCCATGCTGACCGAATCGCAACGCAACGTAAACGGTACGGCTATCCTTGAACTCCGCCCCTATTGCTTCTCTACCGTAGGCGTAGAATCAGAAGACGACTTGGTAAAGAACAAGCTGGGCGAATACGGGGAAATGCAGAAAGGCTGGACGGCAGAAGATGCCAAAGGCTTTATCAAAGTACTCTCCACTCCGCTGAGAGCCTATTACGCAAACCATAAAGACGAAATGATGTAACACTAAACCAACAACTATGGAAGGAAAGAAACTCAGACGTCCACGCAATAGCAGAATGATAGCCGGTGTATGCTCAGGCATAGCCCGTTTTTTCGATCTGGATCCGACACTGGTACGGCTTATCTATGCATTGCTGACCGTCTTTACCGCTTTTGCAGGTGTCATCATCTATTTATTAATGTGGATTATCGTTCCCGAAGACAATAACTGAGTATGATAAAAGCTGGAATTATAGGAGGAGCAGGATATACAGCAGGCGAACTGATTCGCCTGCTTATCAATCACCCTGATGTGGAGATTCATTTCATCAACAGTTCGAGCAATGCCGGAAATAAGATTACCGATGTACACGAAGGACTGTATGGCGAAACCGATTTGACCTTTACCGATGCACTGCCACTGGATGAAGTGGATGTGGTGTTTTTCTGTACGGCACATGGTGACACGCGCAAGTTTATGGAAAGCCACAACCTGCCCGAAGACTTGAAGATAATCGACCTGTCGATGGATTACCGCATTGCCGCTGAAGACCATGACTTCGTATACGGTCTTCCCGAACTGAACCGCCGTACCATCTGTCATAGCAAGCACATTGCCAATCCGGGATGTTTCGCCACCTGCATTCAGTTGGGGCTGTTGCCCTTGGCAAAACATTTGATGCTGAAAGGTGATATCATTGTAAACGCCATAACCGGAAGTACGGGAGCCGGAGTAAAACCGGGAGCGACTACGCATTTCAGTTGGCGGAACAACAACCTGAGCATTTACAAGCCGTTCACGCACCAGCACCTTCCGGAAATATGCCAGTCGCTGAAGCAATTGCAGAACAGCTTCGATGCAGATATTACGTTCATCCCTTACCGCGGCGACTTCGCCCGAGGCATTTTCGCCACTACAATCATAAAGACGAAGGTAGAATTGCCCGAAATCGTGAAGATGTATGAAGACTATTATGCCGAAGACTCGTTCGTGCATATCGTAGAGAAGAGCATCGACCTGAAGCAAGTGGTCAACACCAACAAGTGCCTGATTCACTTGGAGAAGCACGAAGACAAACTCCTCATCGTGTCTTGCATCGACAACTTGCTGAAAGGCGCCAGCGGCCAGGCAGTACACAACATGAACCTGATGTTCAACCTGGAAGAAACGACAGGACTCAAGCTGAAGCCAAGCGCTTTTTAAATGAAGAATGAAGAACGAAGAATGAAGAATTTTCGTAAACGGCATAATTCGACATTGCATATCAAGAGCTATTTATTTGCTTTACGCATTGTACGTATGGTACAATATCTGCGCAATGAAAAACAAGAATTTATCCTTAGCAAACAAGTTCTTCGTTCGGGAACAGCTATTGGTGCTTTGGTACGTGAATCAGAATTCGCCCAAAGTCCAGCTGACTTTATTAATAAATTAAGCGTCGGACTGAAAGAGGCAAACGAAACCGACTATTGGCTCAATCTGCTATATGACAGTGACTATATGGATGAACAATCGTTTACCAGTATAGAAGAAGACTGCAATGAATTAATAGCCCTATTCGTTTCATCAATAAAAACAGTAAAAAATAACCAGAAGAAGAATGAAGGAAATACCCACTGAATTCTTCATTCTTCATTCTTAATTCTTAATTCTTAATTTAAATGAGACTTTTCGATGTATATCCTCTCTTTGACATTAACATTGTCAAGGGAAAAGCCTGCCACGTGTGGGATGACAAAGGACAAGAATACCTTGACCTGTACGGAGGGCACGCCGTTATCTCCATCGGGCATTCACACCCGCACTATGTGGAAATGATAAGCAAACAAGTTGCTATGCTGGGATTCTACTCCAACTCGGTCATTAACAAGCTGCAACAGGAAGTTGCCGACCGGTTGGGAGCGATGTGCGGCTATGACGATTACCAGCTGTTCTTAATCAATTCAGGAGCCGAAGCCAATGAAAATGCCCTGAAACTGGCGTCTTTCTATAACGGACGCACACGCATCGTTTCTTTCGGCAAAGCTTTCCACGGACGTACCTCGCTGGCGGTAGAAGTGACCGACAATCCGAAAATCATCGCTCCTGTCAACGCCAACCAACATGTTACCTACCTGCCGCTGAATGATACAGAAGCCATGAAAGCCGAACTGGCAAAAGGCGATGTCTGCGCCGTTATCATTGAAGGTATTCAAGGGATAGGCGGCATCCGGATACCCGATACAGACTTTATGAAAGCTTTGCGCCAAGCTTGCGACGCAAACAACACCGTACTGATTCTGGACGAAATCCAGTCGGGTTACGGACGAAGCGGCAAGTTCTTCGCTCACCAATACAGCGGCATTCGCCCCGATATCATTACTGTAGCCAAAGGAATCGGCAACGGTTTCCCCATGGGAGGCGTACTCATCAGTCCGAAATTCAAACCCGTTTACGGACAATTGGGCACGACTTTCGGCGGTAATCACCTGGCTTGTGCCGCAGCAATTGCCGTACTGGATGTCATAAAAGAAGAGAAGCTGATAGAAAATGCGGCAAAAGTCGGCACACATTTATTAGAAGAACTGAAGTGTTTCAAGGGCATCAAGGAAGTGCGCGGATGTGGTCTGATGATAGGGCTGGAATTTGAAGAGCCTGTTAAAGAGCTGCGTACGAAACTGCTCTTCGAGCAAAAAGTCTTTACAGGTGTAAGCGGAACCAATGTCATCCGTCTGCTTCCTCCTCTCTGCCTCAGCATGAACGAAGCGGATGAGTTCCTCACTCGCTTGCAAAATGCGATGAAAACAATAGGGTAATAAATTTGCATAGTAGCACTACATGTCTAAGGGAATGAAGTGAAGTATCTTCAATGTCTACGAGATGCTTCACTTCGTTCAATATAACAAAATAGAAAAATAAAGTTGTTTTCAATGGTTCAAAGATACTAATTTGAAAGCAAATCACAACATTATTCATCAAATTTCCTGTTCTTGAAAGTTGTTTTCAACGGTTCAAAGATACCAATTTAAGAGCAAAATCACAACAGGGAGGTGCGCGAGTGCGCGCCGAAACTATTGTTTCCAAGGGTTCAAAGCTACACTGATAGTATTTGCCATACCAGTCCTCGCATAATCCTAATATGCCAGGACTGCAGTCCTACTACCAATAGGACTGCAGTTTCTACTCCTCAACACAGCAGTCCTAATTAAGGAGGACTGAAAACAGAGTTATATGGAACGTTTCAAACAGCCATATGCATCGGGGTAAGTACCCCAGTCAAGCAGTGAAGCCGATGCGCCTCGCCAATGCAACCTTCGGGGCGTTTTCATAAAGGAAGGCAGGTTCGGCTCCGGCGACATCCGTTTCCTCTATCCAGCGGAACAATTCGGAGGATTCGGTGGAAAGCGGCAACGCCATCACCCGTTTCGCCATGCACTTCAAAATGCCGTGCTCTACCAGATTGTGTACCCAACGGCCGTTGCCGAAGTGCTCATCCTTATGCAAGACGGCTTTTTCTATCAGCTTCGCCAAGCGGACGTCTGCCGCCTCGCTCAGTTCGAAGTTACGCTCCGCCAACAAGTGCCGCGCCATTTCCGTCAATTCGTCCGATGTGAAGTCATCAAAGTGAAGGCGGAGCGGGAAGCGGCTGTCCAGCCCCGGATTCAAGCGGAACAACGCCTGCATCTGCATTTCATAACCCGCCAGGATGACTATCAGGTCGGGGTTCGGTTCGGAAAGAACGGTCATCAAAGCATGAATCACTTCCTTGCCGAAGTCGCGCGAATCGTCTTCGTGAACAAGTGTGTAAGCCTCGTCAATGAAAAGCACCCCGCCACGGGCCTCAGCTATCGCAGCACAGGTTTTTTGCTCGGTCTGACCGATGAACTCGCCTATCAGTTTCGCACGGTTCGTCTCTACGGTATGCCCACGTGAGAGCAACCCCATTTCATGGTAGATTTCCCCTATCAGGCGGGCAACGGTGGTTTTCCCCGTACCCGGACTGCCCAAGAACAAGAAATGATTACGGTTCTCTGCCGAAACTTCCAGCCCTAATTCCTTGCGGCGCCGGGTGAACAAAGCCATCGCGCAAGCCTCGAGCAGTTCGTCTTTCACCCGCGAAAGACCTACCATTTCTTCCAACCGCTGCAAGGCAGGTTTCCTTTCCTCGTCCTGTACTTCTGCCGCTTCCGGCATTTCCGTTTCGTCCGGAGAGAAGCCTTCAGGCTCCGTCTTCCTTTCGGTAAGAAGCGTTTCGGGCAGACGGAAACACGTGTCTTCATTCTCGAAGAGCGAGAAATAAGGGTAGTAATCAGCATTCAGCCATTCCATGGTCAGAGTGGCTCCGTGAAAAACAAATACCGTATCCGGAGCGATATGGGCGCCTACCAGATAACACACCCGCTCCAACAAGTGAAGGGAAAGCATATCATCATCCGCCCCGCTCACCTCGGTCAGCACGCATTCTTTCCCCCATTCCTCCTTAACGCAAGGAACCAATACCAACGAAGCGAACCGCTCCGCCCAATCGGCATCGCCCGTCACTTGAAGCGGAGGTACCGAAGCCCATGTCTTCGTTTCTATATTTTGCGTAAAGAGCCGGATTTGCTCCATGAAACGGACGATGAAATCCTCGTCAAGATGAAAGCCTTCCAAAACAGGCCACCACGACCGGAAAGCCAACCGCCCGGCAAAGAGCATTTCGGGCGAAGAAGGCTCCAGGCTTTCCAAACGGGCACTCGAATCAATGCCTTCGCCCGTGTAAAGAAACAATTCCGCTTTCCAGCTTGGAACGCCGTTGACATAAACAAAAGCCCGATACGTCCCGCCCGTCCAGGCATCGGATGAAGAGACTTCGAAATGCCACGTACGTATCGCCTTGCTTGAGGACGCCTGCCGGGCAGCGACACCCATCAGCCGGTAAGCGGAAGTATAAAGACGGACAGACAATTCACGCACGTCGCTCCGTCCTTTTGCAAGGATAATATCAACATTCAAACAATTTACAGCATATTCGGGAGCAGAAACCGCACTCCCCTCGGCGCGCCTCGCGCGAATCTGATGATTTTTCATATACAACAAAACAATGAAAGATTAAACATAAGAAAACAAAATTTGAATATCCGCAAACATCCCATGTAGGGGCGTATCGCATACGCCCGAATGCATCAACTAACCCATGCGGATATCTTCAGGGCGTATGCGATACGCTCCTACAAGGCTATTGGGTGGAATGCGGATATTAAAAAGCCCTTCTTCCCCATCCGGAAGAAAGGCAAATACACACGAAGCCAAAGAACACAACAACCCCTGCCGCTCTCCAGCGGTTGCCGATTCCATCACGTATGAAAACGCCATGCCTTGCCAAGCAAAAACATTCGCCCGACAAAAGCACACGTCATCCTCGCCCTTCTACGAAGAAGCGCTACGTGATAAACCGATTGTGTTGTGTCTTTGCATTGTTTTGTTGTTTTATAAAAACTGTTTTTGAATTTATCGCACGCTAATTGGGGGGATGAATCCTAAGATTTTTCCAATTCTTTAACCAGAAAGATAGCGTGCTATCTTACTTTCATCATCCCACGCAAAGGTATGGAAAAAGTTTGGACTTACCAAGCCAGACACCTTTATTTTGTCTGTCTATTTCCAGTCTTCTTTCCGCTTCTTGCATGTAGCGATAAGAAAGATTCCCAATAAAATAAGTGGAATACTTAGCAACTGTCCGATATTGAGCGTCATGCCTACCTCTTCGGCTACCTGCGGATTCTTCATAAACTCCAGTCCGAAGCGCGCGCCGAAAAATATCAACAGAGATACGCCCGTTATCAGCCCTACGTATTTTTGCAACTGATATTTATGATACATCACCCACGAAACGACCAATGCCACGAAACAATAGAGCATCTCGTAAATCTGTGTGGGATGACAAGCTTGAGCCAGTCCATTTTGGTTATACAATTCCTGCCACTCGCGCGAACGGACAAACTCGAATCCCCAAGGCAGAGTAGTAGGATAACCGAATATCTCCGAATTCATCAGGTTGCCAAAGCGGATGCACATACATACCACGGCTACGGCAGGTATCATCCGGTCGAAAAGCCACCAGACGCTTTTCTTGGTTACTTTCTTGGAATACCACACCAATGCCAGTATCAGGAGGAACACGCCTCCATGGCTGGCAAGCCCGCCTTTCCATATCTTCAGAATCTCTGCCGGATTGGCACTGTAATAGTCCCACTCGTAGAACAGGCAATGTCCCAGCCGGGCACCGACCACACTGCTTACAATGCAATATACAAAAAGCTTGTCTGCCCAATTGTCGGGATATCCTTCTTTCTTGAACAGGCGCGATACAATCTCGTACGCCAAAATAAACCCCAATCCCCACATCAGTCCATACCAGCGGAGTTCAATCTGTCCCAAATGTACCAAAACAGGATCTACATCCCATACTATGCTTGCTAACGTCATCGTCTTTTCCTTTTATGTAATTACAGTTGCAAAGGAACAAAAAAGCATCTGTTCTTCGGGCAGAAGTTCTGTTAAATTTTGAAACTATCCCTATCTTTTTGCCGGACTGGCAAATTATCGTTATATTTGTACTTGCATATATTTAATAATGTAGTACGATGAAATTCCCGATAGGCATACAGAGCTTTGAGAAAATGATAACAGAAGGATACTGTTATGTAGACAAAACGGATTTACTCTACCAACTGGTAAAGGAAGGTGTGATTTATTTCCTCAGCCGTCCCCGCAGGTTCG